>CAIXOZ010000094.1 GCA_903921295.1 uncultured cyanobacterium
AACCCTTGATCGCCACCAGCACTTTGTCGCCGGGTTCGATCGTGTTGGCGAGGGTCGCCTCCATGGCGGCACTGCCGGTGCCGCTCATCGGAATCGTCAGCCGGTTGTCGGTCTGCCAGGCGTAGCGGAGGAGTTCCTGCACTTCCCCCATCAGTTCCACATAGAGCGGATCCAGGTGACCGATCGGCATCCTCGACAGGGCCTGGAGCACCGTGGGATGGGCATTGGAAGGCCCTGGCCCCAGCAACAGCCGTTCGGGCGTGGCGATGGGCCCGAGTTGGAGCCGATGACGATCGTTCACGGGGGACAGGTGAAAAGAGGAACCGGAGGCTGGTGGGGCTGAATCAATGCATTCCAGGCAGCGGCACTGCTGGAGAAGCGGCAGGACGGGGAGGGGAAGTGGATGACCACTTCACTCAGCCCCGGGAATCGCGCCAGAGCATGGCTGCGATCCTGCGACGGTCCGTTGAAAATCAGACAACGGGACCCGGTTGTCCAAGATTAGGAGCCGACCGTCCGGCCTCTCTGGGCAGCAGGGCTGCCGCGATCATCAGCGGGCGCGGACGTTGGTCGCGGCCAGACCGCGGCTCAGGTGATCGAATGGAGCCCGGGCGATGCGTGTGTCAGCGACACCGGCATCGGACAGCAGTTCACAGACGACATCACCGAGGAGGTTGATTCCGCGCACGGTGGGACCGGTGGGAACGCCGAGGCTCTTGTAGGTGTCGTCCAGTCCGTTGAGAACGCGCTCGTTCAGGATCGTGGTGTCATCGGCCACGAGGGCGTAGCTGGCGTAGCGGAGGAAATAATCCATGTCCCGCAGGCAGGCGGCCAGTCGGCGGGTTGTGTAGGCGTTTCCGCCCGGCAGCAGCAGCTCGGGATCCGAGAGCCAGAGACGCTGACTGGCTTCGCGCACGATCTCGGTGGCCTCCCGGTTGATCAGCTCAACGGCGGCCAGGCGCACCGCCGACTCGTTGTAGTAACCGGAGATGCGATCGATGGCATCCCGATCGAGGTAACGGCCGAGCTGGTCGTAGCGCCCGATCAGACCGCTGATGGCATCACGCATGGCTGGAAGACGCTGGCAACAGCGCAGAGTGGCAGTCGTCCTCGGAAGCTAACACCATCAATCCGTGAGATCCCAGACAAGGCAGGGGTTTTCGGCAATTTGACAGAAACAGTTACGCAAGCCTGTGGGCACACAGGCACCGGCTTCGAGCGGGCGCCACCACGGAGCAGCCAGCCGGCACGGGCAAGTCGGGAAGCTGGCTCGTGGCGGTTTCTGTTACGGCTGATACAAAAAGCTGGTGGGTCGGCTCCTTACCTTCCCCCCAAGTCCGTCCAGGGGCGGCACCCTTCATGAAAGTCATGGCGAAAACAGCCCAGGACGTCCTGCGTCAGATCAAGGACGAGGCGATCGAGCTCATCGATCTCAAATTCACCGACCTGCATGGCAAGTGGCAGCACCTGACCGTGCATGCCGATCTGATTGATGCCGAAGCCTTCAGCGAAGGTCTGGCCTTCGACGGTTCATCGATCCGCGGCTGGAAGGCGATCAACGAATCGGACATGGCGATGGTGCCCGATCCCAGCACCGCCTGGATCGATCCCTTCTACAGCCTGCGCACCCTGAGCCTGATCTGCTCAATCCAGGAGCCTCGCAGCGGTCAGCCCTATGGCCGCTGTCCCCGGGCCCTCGCCCAGAAAGCCCTCGACCACCTCGCCTCCACCGGCCTGGCCGATACCGCCTACTTCGGGCCGGAACCGGAATTTTTTGTCTTCGATGACGTTCGCTACAACTCCAGCGCCGGAGGCAGCTTCTACCAGGTGGATTCGATCGAAGCCCCCTGGAACACCGCCCGGCTTGAAGAGGGTGGCAACCTGGCCTACAAGATCCAGCTGAAGGAGGGCTACTTCCCTGTCGCCCCGAACGACACCCTCCAGGACATGCGCAGCGAAATGCTGCTGACCATGGCCCAGCTTGGGGTGCCGATCGAGAAACACCATCACGAAGTCGCCACCGCCCAGCACGAGCTCGGCATGAAGTTCGCCGAGCTGATCAGCGCTGCGGACAACGTGATGATCTACAAATACGTTGTGCGTAACGTCGCCAAGAAATACGGCCGCACAGCCACCTTCATGCCGAAGCCTGTGTTCGCCGATAACGGCAGCGGCATGCATGTGCACCAGAGTCTCTGGAAGCTGGGCCAACCCCTGTTCTTCGGCGAAGGCACCTACGCCAATCTTTCCCAGACCGCCCGCTGGTACATCGGTGGCCTGCTCAAGCACGCCCCCTCGTTCCTGGCGTTCACCAACCCGACCACGAACAGTTACAAGCGGCTGGTCCCCGGCTTCGAGGCACCGGTGAATCTTGTCTATTCGCAGGGCAACCGCTCGGCGGCCGTGCGGATTCCGCTCACCGGCCCCAGCCCCAAGGCCAAACGTCTGGAGTTCCGCTCCGGCGATGCCCTGGCCAACCCCTACATCTCCTTCGCCGCCATGTTGATGGCCGGTCTGGATGGAATCAGGAATCAGATCGACCCCGGCGATGGCACGGACGTTGATCTGTTCGAGCTCCCGGCCGAGGAACTGGCCAGGATCTCCACGGTCCCCTCATCGCTGAACGGAGCGCTTGAGGCACTCAAGGCCGATCACGACTATCTGCTGGAAGGTGGCGTCTTCACCGAGGACTTCATCAACAACTGGATCGATCTGAAGTACGAGGAGGTGCAGCAGCTGCGCCAGCGGCCCCACCCCCACGAATTCACCATGTACTACGACGCCTGAACCTGGCCTGGCCTGCGCGCTTTCGCGCGAAGCCGCTGCAGGTCCATGCCATCGGGCTGCCTCATGGCCCCGGCACCAGCCGGGGCTTTCTGCTGTCAGAACGATCCGAGCGAACGCCGCACCATCGCCAGATCCGAGCGCTGCAGGCGCTGTTGCCTGGCGTGGCGAAGGGCCCAGGCGCGCTGCTGGGCCAGACCGCTCGCCCCTTCAGCCGGATCCGGGTGACGCCGGATCTGGGCCAGTCGGGCCTGATGTTGACGGGCCTCGCGGCGCCGCAGGCGGATCATGCCGACCATCTCCGGATCGACACGAACGACGTCGCCGTGGGGGGATGGGCTGGGGCCAACCGAGCGCCCATCGCCGGTGCCGACCTGGGGGGTGTTGAAGGTGTCCATGGCTGGACCTCTGAGTTGATACCAGTCTGTAGCAACGGCGACAAAACGGCTGGTTTCGGTGCATGCGTCAACGGGTTTTCGCCGACACCTCTCCATGCGCCGGGCTACGGCAGCAGCGCTGACACGGCTGGGCTCGCCGCGTCAGCCACGACTGGGGGGTGCGATCCGTTGGAATAGGCGTCCAGCTAGCGACCCGATGGCCGATCCGCTCACCCGCCTGGCCTACCAGACCCTTCAGACCGGCAAGAGCCTGATGGGCCTCGCCCACAAGGAGGTGAGCACCCGACTGATGGAAGCCCTGGCTCCTGACGGCTCGCCACGCACGGTGCCGATGGATCCCAAGACCATGGTGGCCCTGCGCTCGTCGATGGATCGCCTCGTGGCCATCGACTGGGAGCAGGCGGAACGTGGTCTCTATTCCACCGCGCTGCTCTTCGATGCTCCCTGGCTCGACTGGGCCAGTCGCTATCCCCTGATCTGGCTGGACATGCCGTCCACCTGGAAACGGCGCCAGGAGCGACGCGTGCGCGATCTTCCCGAGCACGTTGATCCCTCCGACTATCCGGACTACTACCTCCAGAACTTTCACCATCAGACCGATGGCTATCTGAGTGACCATTCAGCGTCGCTCTATGACCTGCAGGTCGAGATCCTGTTCAACGGCACGGCCGATCCGATGCGACGCCGCATCCTGGCCCCCCTGCTCCAGGGCCTCGAGGCCTTCAGCGGCCGGCCATCGGGTCAGATCCGGGTTCTTGATGTGGCCACCGGGACAGGCCGTACCCTTCGTCAACTGCGTGGTGCGATGCCGCGCGCCCAGCTGATCGGTCTCGACCTCTCGGCCGCCTATCTGCGTCAGGCGAACCGTTGGCTCTCAGCTCTGCCGGGTGAACTGCCGCAGCTGGTTCAGGGCAACGCCACGGCCATGCCTTTTGGTGAGGCCACCGTGCAGGCCGTCACCTGTGTCTTCCTGCTGCACGAATTGCCGCGTGAAGCCCGTCAGGACGTTCTTCAGGAGGCCTATCGCGTTCTGGAACCGGGCGGCGTCCTGGTGTTGGCCGATTCCGTGCAACTGGCGGATTCGCCTCAGTTTGCATCGGTCATGGAAAATTTCAGGCGTGCCTTTCACGAACCTTTCTATCGCGATTACATCAGCGATGACATTGATCAGCGTCTTTCCGCTGCCGGTTTTGAAGCGATTGCAGCTGAAAGCCATTTCATGACGCGGATCTGGTCGGCCCGCAAGCCAGTCCGCTAGCTGGCTGGCCATGCGCGTCCCATTCCGTTCGATAGGGTCGGGCAATCAAAGAGTTCAAGGCCATGGCCAATCCGTTCCGGCTCCGATGGCTGGACGGCTGGACCTTCCAGACCGTCCTGATGGAAGGTGATGTGCAGGTTGAGGCTCGCGGTTTCGGGATCTGCCTGCGCACCCGTCTCCGGAACGGCGAAACCCCCCGCAGTGCCGCCGACCGTCTGGTGCTCGAGGAAGATCGTCGCCGCCGCTCCCTCCATCATGCCTGGCTCCGAGGCCAGGCCCTGGCCGAGCCCGCCGAGCTCGGCAGCCTTCCTGGCGCACGGCCGGATCTTCCCTCGCCGAACAGCACCGGCGCTGATCCGGCCAGCGATCTTCTTCAGGCCGATGCCGGAGAGATCGACAGGCCCGATCCGTTCCAGAGCTCGGAGTCAGACAGGGAGTCGCAAGCGTTCTCGGAACCCAGGGACTCCGTCTTCAGTCGTGGTGCCTCCTGAAGCAGCGACTGGCTGAAAAGCCATGGCACGTGCGCCATTCAGCCAAGAAGCCGTGCCACCACCAGCCCCACTCCCATCCAGCGCAGGGCATGCCAGAACCGGTCTGAGAAGGCCGTACCTGGAGTGAGGGATTGAGGCAGGGCTTCAAACAGCCGCTGGGCCAGAGCCAACCGTTGCTGCAGGCGGCGGTTGGCGATTGAGGCACCACCGATGTCAGGTTGACGCGAACGTTCGGCCAGGGCGAACAGACGCGCGAACAGATGGGTCCATCGCAGGGGTGGCAGCGGGCGCGTGTGTTGCACGGCTTTCTGCTGAGCGCGGAGGCCGGTTCGGCGGGAGGACAGGGCCATCACGCCAGGATGGGTCAGATGCCGCGTTTCCGTCCAGTGTCTGTGATCAGCCGTTCCGATCCGTCCGACCCCTCAGTGGCAGCCAGCGATCCCTGGCCCCAGACCCCTGGGACCACCAGCTCCACCTGGCCCCCGGAGGCCCTGGAGCTGGCGATCGCTCTGCATCGCTGCCTGCAGGTCAGTGACCGTCAATGGCATGCGATGAAGCATCAGAAAGGACGCCGCGGTGCCGAACAGATCAGCGCCGCGTTGGTGCATCTTCTGCACGATCCCAGGGGGGTGATCAGCGGCAACCCGGAACGACGCGCTGAGACGATCGCCCTGCTCGACAACGCACTGGCCTGGCTCCGCGGTGACCTGAAGGATCCCGGTTGCCCGAGTCATGGGCGCTGACGTCGGACGGCCAGCTGCAGACGGTTGCCGCGCTGGCTCCAGCGCACGTCATCGAAGCAATGCCGGATCAGGAACAGTCCTCGGCCTGCGGATGCGGCTGGATCCAGCGGCAGGCTGGCACCCCGGCGGGTTCGCGGCAGTCCAGGCCCCTGATCCTGAACCTGAAAGACCCACCAGTGCTCGCACTCGATCCGGCGAATGCGAAGGGTGAGGCTGGGATCCAGGCCATTGCCATGACAGACGGCATTGACCAGGGCCTCCTGCAGCCCAAGCCGCAACCGCGCCGCTAATTCCAGACAGGCGATCGGCTCCAGCAGCCGATCGAGCAGCGGGGCCAGGTGAAGGGTGGAGGCGGTGCTGAATTCGCGCCAACGGCGTGGCGAGCGCGAGGTCCTGGCGATCCACTGGTCCGGTGCCCTCAGCATTGGTGAGGGTGCTGGTGGGCTTCGCCGTTCAGGGATCAGGCTCTCCGGCATCGGCGGTGCAGGCCACGGTCTGACACTACCCCGACCTTCGGACCCGGTGTGTTCAGGCCGCCAGCCGTTGTTGCAGGGCGGGATGGGACAGCAGGGCATCCATCAGGCGGACACCGCGCAACTGGTTGATCAGGGGCATGTGCCCTTCCGGTGCCGACAGGGACCATTGAAAAGACCCCGGGTAACGGGTCCAGACACCGCCGTTCTTCCAGCCGAGCTTCGGCCAGAGCGCCTCCCAGCGACCCTGGCACCCTTTGAGAAGGCGCGCCTGAACGGTGAATCCGAAGCGGCCCTGGGAATAGACCAGCCAGAGGCGATCCAGGCTTTCCAGATCGCTGCCGCTCATCGCGGGAACTTCGCTGTAGTAAACGTAGCCGCGCTCTTCGGCCGCTGTACCAGCCAGCTGTCGCAGCATCGAGCTGGTGATCCGATCAGCATCCTCGAACCGTTGGTCGGCCAGGGCCTCCTGCAGGGGGGCGTAGGAGAGGCCGGCGGCGGAGGTCACCGCCAACCAGCCTTCGGGATGGCGGGTCTGAAAATCGAGGCGCTGATCCTCGTTGCCGTGGGTGAGCAGGGTCTGGATCATCCAGCCCGCAGCCCAGTCATCGCCGGTGGCATCCAGCAGCGTCAGCCGGTCCGGAATCAGCGGACAGAGGGTCTCCGGTCGCGGCTGGGACGTCGACAGCAGGGAGCGACGTTGACGGCTGGAGCCCGCCAGGAAACGCTCCAGCCATTGCTCGGCCGAGAGGGAAACGGTGACCGGAGGACCGGAAAGCATGGTGGTGATCCAGCCTCAAGAACGGCCTGCGCTGGCCCACTATGTCAGGCCAGGCCTGTCGCTGCATCTGACCCCCATGCCTCAGCGTCTCGGGATCGAAGCCTTTCTTCAGGGTCAGGGACCGGTGCTGGATGTGCGCAGTCCGGCGGAATTCGCCCAGGGCCATCTTCCCGGCGCGATCAATCTGCCCCTCTTCAGCGATGAGGAGCGGGCCTCGGTCGGCACCACCTACAAGACCCTGGGGCGTCAGCGGGCGGTGGATCTCGGCCTGGGGCTGATCGGTCCCCGCCTGCAGGCCCTGGGCGAACAGCTGCGTCATCACGCCCGTGGCCACGACCTGCGCCTGTATTGCTGGCGCGGTGGGATGCGCAGCGGCAGCGTCGCCTGGCTGGCGGAGCTGCTCGATCTGCGGGTCCTGCTGCTCGAGGGGGGCTACAAGGCCTACCGACGCTGGGTGCTGGCACAGCTGGAACGGCCCTGGCCGATCCAGCTCCTCGGTGGGCGCACCGGATGTGGCAAGACCGAGCTGCTGCTGGCGCTGCAGCGCCGGGGTACACCGGTGATCGATCTGGAGGGACTGGCCCATCACCGCGGCAGCAGCTTCGGCGGATTGGGCCAACCACCCCAGCCCAGCAACGAGCTGTTCGAGAACCGGCTGGTGGCGGAGCTCGTGGCTCTGGGAGAGGGTGCCCCGATCTGGATGGAGGCCGAGAGCGCCCAGATCGGCCGTTGCAGGATTCCAGGACCGATCTGGACGCTGATGCAGACGGCCCCGGTGCTGGAGGTGAACAGGCCGGTGAGCGTCAGATTGGAGCGCCTGGTGGCTGTGTACGGGACGCTCGATCCGGCCGAACTGGCCGAAGCCACGGAACGGATCAGCCGCCGGCTCGGACCCCAGCGCACCGCCATCGCCCTGGCGGCGATCGGGCAGGGGGACTGGTCGCTGGCGGCGGCGCAGATGCTGGAGTATTACGACCGCTGTTACGACCATGAGCTCGCTCGGCGCTCCCTCAGCCAGCTCGGCTCCCTTGACCTTGGCGCGCTGGAGGATGACGCCGCCGCGGAGTGTCTCCTCGCGCACGGAGTCGAACCCGGCACTGCCTAGGATTCGTTTTTGCAGACCTGCTCATGGGCGCCGCCATCCAGTTCTTCCGCGGAGTCGATGAGCCGGTCGTGCCCGAAATCCGCATGACCCGCTCACGCGATGGGCGCACCGGTCAGGCGATCTTCGTGTTTGAGGAGCCCAATGCCCTGGCTCCGGAAACCATGGGGGACATCGCCGGCATGTTCATGGTCGATGAGGAAGGCGAGCTTGTGACCCGCGAGGTGAACGCCCGTTTTGTCAACGGCAAGGCCTTCGCCCTTGAGGCCACCTTCACCTGGAAGAGTGAGGCGGACTTCGATCGCTTCATGCGCTTCGCCCAGCGTTATGCCCAGAGCCACGACCTCGGGTTTGCTGAAAAGGACGCCGGTGCCGATCAGGATGGGGACCAGCCCCAGGACTGAGCGGAGTTGAAATTCGGGCACTGGCTGGGATTGCTGGCGATCAGCACCTCCCTGCTCCTTCTCTGGAGCCTCCGGGATGTACTGATTCTGGCCATGGCTGCGATCGTGCTGGCCATGGCTCTCTGCACACTGGTCGGCAGTGTGCGGTCCCGGATTGGCTGCTCCAGGCCCCTGGCGCTGTTGATCTCCCTGGTCTGCTCAGCTCTGGTGCTGGGGATCGGGCTCACCGTTCTGGTGCCTCCCTTTGCCGAGCAGTTCAGTCAGCTGCTCGTCAAATTGCCCGATGCGGGGCGGCTGCTGACCCAGATGCTGCATCAGGCCCTCGACCGCCTCTCGGCCATGGTCTACGGGCGTGCTGATCCCGGCCTGAGCCTCTCCCAGCAGGACTGGGGCCAGGCTCTCTCGGGCCGGTCCGATGCGATCCTCAGTAACCTCGGCAGTGGCGCGACCCGCCTGCTCAACCTGGCCGGCAGCCTCGGCACCGCAATGGTGCAGCTGCTGTTCGTGTTTGCTGTGGCTCTGATGATCAGCGCTCAGCCCCAGGCCTATCGCGGGGTGGCGATTCTGCTGGTGCCGTCGTTCTACAGGCGCCGGGGCCTCCAGGTTCTGGAGCTGTGCGGCGAGGCGCTCAGCAGCTGGATGGTGGGGGTGCTGATCAGCTCCTGCTGCGTCGGTGTGCTGGCGGCGATCGGTCTGTCGCTGCTCGGTGTGAAGCTCGTGGCCGCCAATGCCCTGCTCGCGGCCCTTCTGAACATCATCCCGAACATCGGGCCCACCCTGAGCACGGTCTTTCCGATGGCGGTGGCCCTGCTCGATTCACCCTGGAAAGCGCTGGCGGTGCTGGTGCTCTATGTGGCGATCCAGCTGCTTGAGAGTTATGTGATCACCCCCTCGGTGATGCATGCCCAGCTGGCCCTTCTTCCCGGACTCACCCTGCTGGCCCAGCTGGTGTTCACGCTGCTGTTCGGGCCGCTCGGACTGCTGATTGCCCTGCCGTTGACAGTCTGCCTGCAGGTGATCGTGCGCGAGGTGCTGATCCGCGACATCCTGGATGTCTGGCCTTCTGGTCTTAGCCGCCGATGAACAGCCGCACCCTGCTCAGCGCCCTCGGGTTGGTGGCCGTTGCCCTGGTGGCCTGGGAGCTGCGTTGGGTGCTGCTGGTCTTCTTCGGCGCGGTGGTGATCGGGGTAGCCCTGGATGTCCCGATCACCCTGGTTCGGCGCCTGCTGCCTCTGAACCGGCCCAGCACACTGTTGCTGGTGCTGACCGTGGTGATCCTGCTCGGCCTCAAGGTCGGGGATCTGCTGCTGCCTGAGCTGAGCGTGCAGGGCCAGGAGCTGACGCGCCTGATCCCAGCCATGCTCAACCAGCTCAGCGACAGTGCAGCGGCCCTGCAGCTGAATGGGATCGAACAACAGATTGCCAGCTGGGCCACCTGGGACAAGGTGCAGCCGATCGGCATGCAGGTGCTCGGTCTGGCGGGTGGGGCCGCCAATTCGACCCTTCAGGTGGTGTTGATGATCCTGCTGGCCGTGCTCCTGGCCCTTGATCCGCGCAGCCATCAGCGGCTGGTGGTGGCGGTCACCCCCAGTTTTTATCGCCAGCGGATGCAGGAGCTGCTTCACAACTGCCGCGAGGCCCTCGGCGGCTGGCTTGCCGGCATGACCCTTTCGGCCGTGGCTGTGTTTCTCAGCACCTGGGCCGGCCTGGCGCTGCTGAAGGTCCCTCTGGCCCTGCTCAGCGCCCTGGTCTGTGGTCTGCTCACCTTTGTACCCACTGTCGGCCCGACCGTGGCCACCCTGTTGCCCGTGGCGGTGGCCCTGACCCAGTCACCGACCCTGGCTCTGCAGGTGCTGGTGTTGCGGTTGGTGCTTCAGAACGCCGAGGCCTTTCTGCTCACTCCTATTCTGCTCAGCCGCACCGTGAACCTCTTGCCCACCGTCGCCCTGATGGCGCAGTTGTGCCTGGGAACGATCCTTGGCCTGCCCGGGGTGCTGCTGGCCCTGCCGCTGGTGGTGGTCTTGCAGGTGGTCTGCAGCCAGATCCTGGTCGAGGACATCATGGACCGCTGGCAGACAGCAGGCTCAACCCTTCAGCCGGGCCGTGAAGGCGAGGGAAGCCGGTAACGCCTCAGCAACGACGGTTGCACAGCCAGTGCAAACACAGCCAGCGGGTGGGAGACGATCGCCTGAATCAGCGACGTGACCGTGAAGTGATCGGCCAGCAGCTCAAGTTCCACCCTGAGATCCAGCAGGGCAAGCACCGCCAGAACCAGAGGGATCAAGGGAAAGGGACGCCGGGGCCCGGGTCGCCAGGGATCATTCAGCACGGGCTGGCTCTGGGGAGCGTGCCGAGAACAGCGGCAGCAGCGTTGGGGCCACACCGATGCTGGACCAGCTGCCGACGACGATGCCGGTGGTGAGGGCGATCGCGAACCAGAAGAGATTGCTGCCGCCGAAAAAGATCAGACCGAGCAAGGGCAGCACGGTGGTGAAGGAGGTGTAAAGCGAGCGGGTGAGCGTGGCATCGACCGCCACATCCACCTGTTCGATGATCGGCAGATGCTTGAGCGTATTGCGTTGTTCTCGGATCCTGTCAAAGACAACGACGGTGTCGGTGACGGAGTAGCCGGCGACGGTGATCAGCGAGACCGCAAAAAGGGAATCAACCTCGATTCCCAGCACCAGGCCGAGCCAGGCGAACAGACCACAGGTGATCAGCACGTCATGACCCAGGGTGAACAGGGCCAGGAAGGCGAAGACTCTGTCGTAGCGGGCCGTGATGTACAGAGCAATCGCCGCGAAGCTGACCAGCAGGGAGATCACACTGCTCTGGAACAGCTGGGTCCCGAGGGTGGGTCCGATCGTGCCGATCGACTGACCGGCGGTCTCAAAGGGTCCGGCCTTGGGTTCGAGCCCCTGGATCACGGCACTGCTCTGGGCAGCGGAAAGAGCCGGCAGACGCAACAGGAGGGCATGACCGTCATCAAGCACCTGCACGGCAGCGGAGTCCAGCCGCGGAGGCGCTTCGTCAGGGGCCTGGGCGGGAAGCCTGATCGCGGTCAGCTGACGCTGAACAGCCTCGGCTGTCAGCGGGCTGCAGCTGTCCTGACAGACCCGCCGCAGCTCGATCTGGGTGCCACCGGTGAAATCGAGGCCAGGCCTCAGCGGTGCCTGGATGCTGGGATTGAGCCAGCTGAGAGTGAGACCGATCACGCTGAGCAAGCAGGCGAGACCGGAGCCTCCCCAGGCCAGACGGCGATGGCGACTGATCCGGAAGCGGGGGGAGGGAGATGGCACGGAGACTTGCGTGGACATGGGATCAGCCCTGAACGGCGGGACGCTGGGATTCGGGCAGGAAGTAGACCGTGCGGCGCAGCGGTGAGTAGCTCATCAACAGCCGCAGCAGAGCGCGGGTGCAGGTGAGCGCGGTGAACAGACTGAGCAGCAGACCGATCGCCAGGGTGACAGCAAACCCCTTGACCAGACCGGTGCCGAGGGTGAACAGGGCCAGGCAGCTGATCAGGCCGGTGACATGGCCATCAAGGATCGAGGAGAAAGCGAGTGAGAAGCCGGTGTCGATCGAGCGGATCAGGGTGTTACCTGAACGCAACTCCTCCTTGATCCGCTCAAAGATCAGCACATTGGCATCCACGGCCATGCCGATCGAGAGGATGAAGCCGGCGATGCCCGGCAGGGTCAGGGTCACGCCCACGGCGCTGTAAGCCGAGAGGTTGAACAGGGCATAAAGCGCCAGCGCCACCACCGAAGCGATGCCTGGAAGTCGATAGACCACCACCATGAACACCGCCACCAGGGCCAGGCCGGCGAGGGCGGCGCTGAGGCTGCGGCGGATGTTCTCGGCGCCGAGTGATGGGCCGACGGTGCGCTGTTCAATCACCTTGATCGGCAGGGGCAGTTTGCCGCCGGCAAGCTGTACTTCCAGCTCCCGGGCCTCATCAGCCGAGAACCGACCGGTGATCGTGGCGCCGCCGCCGGTGATGCCGGCAGGTTTGAACTCAGGGCCAACGCTGGCGTCGCTGATCGAGCGCCCATCGAGAATGATGCCCAGCAGGCGGTCGGTGCCAGCGATCGACTGGGTCAGCCTGGCAAACGCTTCGCCGCCGGACTGATTGAAGCCGAGCCCGACATTCCAGCTGTTGCCCGTCTGGTCCGGCTGGCGGCTGGCGCTGGTGAGATCACGGCCGGTGAGGGTGGCGGGTTCATAGAGATCAGCGATCCTGCGTTCGATCGCCTCCTGCAACAGTTCGAGCTTGCGCAGGCTGCTGGCATTGGCGGGGACAGTGACGCCCAAGCGCTTCAACTCGGCCTCGATGGTGTCCTCATCAAGGTTCTCCGCGGAGGTCGGCGCTGGTGTCACCGAACCGTCCTCGCTGATGACCGGTCGGCGCTGGGCGATCAGGGCCTTGACGAGATTCTTGAGTTTGAGAGCATTTTTCATCTCCTCAGCCGTGCCGGGGCGCTGGGCGCGGAATTCGAGCAGGGCGGTCTTGCCGAGCACCCGGGCCGCTTCGCTCGGATCCTGGGTGTCGGGCATCTGCAGCATCAGCTGGTCATCGCCCACGGTCTGGAAGGTGGATTCAGCCACCCCGAGGCCGTTGATGCGGCGATCGAGCACCTCCTTCACCGCCTCGAGCTGCTCACGGGTGACCTGTCTGATCTCCCCGGAGGGCATCACCTGCAGGGTGAGCTGGCTGCCACCACGCAGATCGAGACCCAGTTTCGGTGGTGTGGTGAAGGAATACCAACCCGAGAGGATCGCGAGCACCACGATCACCGGGAACATCCATTGCTGACGAGCCATGATCAGAGCTGTCCTGCTGTCAGTTTCTTGGCGGCATCGACAATCTGATGGGGCTGGATGATGGTGAGATTCTCAAGGTTGCCGTTGTAGGGCGTGGGGATGTCCTGCGAGGAGAGGCGCACCGGGCGGGCGTCGAGATCATCGAAGCAATGCTCGGTGATCAGGGCGATCAGCTCAGCGCCGATACCACCGGTCTTCATGCACTCTTCCACCACGATCACCTTGTGGGTCTTGCGGATCGAGCGGGCGATGGTCTCCATATCGAACGGCTTCAGGCTGATCAGATCGATCAGTTCCACATCCACGCCCTCGGCCTCCAGCTGCTGCACAGCCTTGAGGCAGTGGTGACGCATGCGGGAATACGTGAGGATCGTCACGTCCTTGCCCTCACGCACCACATCGGCCTGATCGAGGGCGCAGACATACTCACCCTCAGGAATCTCTTCCGAGAGGTTGTACAGCAGCACATGCTCGAAGAAGAGCACGGGGTTGTTGTCGCGGATCGCAGCCTTCATCAGGCCCTTGGCATTGGTGGGCGTACTGACGGCCACGATCTTGATGCCCGGCACGGCGTGGAAGTAGGCCTCAAGACGCTGGCTGTGCTCAGCGCCGAGCTGGCGACCGACACCACCGGGGCCGCGCACAACGGTGGGAATGGTGTAATTGCCGCCGCTGGTGTAGCGCAGCAT
>CAIXOZ010000095.1 GCA_903921295.1 uncultured cyanobacterium
AGCACCTGGGAGCTGCCGGTGGAGGAGGTGGTCAGCAGCGGCCCGGATCGGATCATTGTCTACGAAGGATCCGAGGAAAAACTGAAGCAGCTGGGCACAGGCCTGCTGGAAAAACTGGGCGTTGGCGGGCCAGGCTGGGAGCAGGAAGAACGGGAGCGGCATCGCAGCTCGATGGTGCCGGTGGAGAACCAGCTGGCCGCCGGCGCCCCCAGCCGCCAGGAGCAACGCCTGATCCAACCCTCTACTTCCCGCGCCATAGAGCGGGACGAGGACTACGACTACGTCGTGTTGGAGGAGCGCCGGGAACAGCAGCCGTTGCGCCAGCGCCGCTACCTCGATGATGAGCGCAATGATCCCTACGGTGAACGCCAGGACCCCTACGGCGCCCGGCGGGATCCTGATCGGGACCGACTCAGCGACCGCTACGGCGACGAGGAGCTCCGCGATGGACGCTACGGGGAGCGGGATTTGGACCGTCGCGATCGCGATCCAGAGCAGCGGCGCGAGCGCCGCGACGAGCGATTCGACGAACCCGACCGCCGCGGCGACGGGCCATCCCGGCGTCCGCTTGATGTTCAGGATCCCTGGTGAGCCAGGGGACGCTGATCAAGCGACATCAGGGCTCACCATTTTGGAAAGGCTCAACAGACAGGCGAAGCGCGATCCGCATTCGCTCAGTCAGCTGTCGCTCTATCAGCAGCCCCTCAGTCAGCAGCCGCTCAGTTAGCTGTCGGTCTGTCTGGCGTCGCTCAGTCAGCAGCCGCTCAGCAAGCAGACGGGCCGTCAGCAGATCCCCAGTGAACCGGAGAGCCTGACGGCCCTCCGGAATCCCCCAACCCCATCCAGGGATCAGCCTTCCTTGAAGGACAACGAGGCCGAGTTGACGCAGTAGCGTTGACCGGTGGGGGCGGGGCCGTCATTAAAGCGATGGCCGAGGTGCGAGCCACAACGGGCGCAAAGGATCTCGGTACGCACCATTCCATGGCTGCTGTCGGTGCGAACACTGATCGCGTCGCTCTGAATGCCATCCCAGAAGCTGGGCCAGCCGGTGCCGGAATCAAATTTGGTGTCGGAGCTGAAGAGTTCGGCATCGCAGCAGATGCAGCGATAGGTGCCACGGCCCTTGTGATTCCAATACGCGCCGGTGAAGGCCCGCTCGGTGCCCCCCTCACGGGCCACCCGATACTGCTCGGCGGTCAGACGGGAGCGCAGGTCGCTCTCATCGATCGACAGGGAAGCAGCCGGCACGCCGGGGGATTGCTCGTCGGCCATGGCCACAGTTCAGCAGGTGCGAGCCAGCCTAGAAAAAACCTGGCCGCGATCTTCAGGGCGCCGGCACCAACTCCTCCACGAGGCTGGCCAGGGCCGTCACGGCACCGGGTTGGCCCCGCAGCGAGCGCAGATCCTCCCGCATCCCGAGCAGCCGCTCGGGCTGAGCCAGCCAGTCGGCGGCCTCATCAGCAATCTCCGCTGGAGTGATCAGGCCGACCCGCTCCGGCACCACGGCGCGGCCGGCACTGATGTTGGGCCAGGCCAAGAAGCCATGGTTCCGCATCCGCCAGGCGGCCAGGACAGCCCCCAGCAACCAGCGCAGGATCGGCAATCGGGCCAGGATGCCCAGGCCCCCATCCCAGGCCTGCATCACCTGCAAATGCTGGGTGGGAACCAGCACCAGCATCGGAATGCCGAGGGCCCCGAGTTCGGCGGTGTTCGCGCCGACGGTGGTGAGGGCCAGGGAGCACTGACTGAGGGCGCCATGCACCGGATGCTCCTCCAGCAGCAGGATCTCCGTGCCGGCGGCGGTGCGAAAGCGGCGATAGCCACCATCTCCCTCGCGGTCGTCCTGGGCTGGATCAAGCAGTTGAGGCTGTCCGCTGGCATAGGAGGCCGCGATCGGATTGCGATGGCTGGCGTAGCGCAGCAGGTCATCAACGCTGGTGGTGGGCGCCAATGGCAACAGGAACCGGCAGCCGGGCCGCAATTGCCGCAGGCGGTCGGCGGTTTCGAGCAGGAACGGCATCCCCACCGCCAACTTGGCCCCTTTCGATCCCGGCAGCAGAGCCACCCATTCGCCATCGGCCAGGGGGGCCTCGCTGCGGGCTGCGGCCGAGAGATCGGCCATCAGATCGCCGACGATCGTGCAGCGGGAGAGCCAGCGCCGATCCAGGCGATCCGCCGCCTGCGGACCCATGGCGGCGATGCGGTCATTCCAGCGGGGCCAACGGGCCACCCACTCGGCGTAGGTGATGTGCCGATAGCCCAGACGGGCAGAGAGCAGCACCGTCCAGAACTGATCGCCGCCGAGGAAGACGACCACACCGCGCCGGGGCCAGGGGCCATAGCGCTTGGGCCGTAGCAGCAGCCACCAGAAGCGATCGGCAGGCAGGATCCGCTCGAACACACCGAAACGAGCCGCCGCCCGGTGCTCGGTGCCGGTGGCGTTCGGGCAGGGCACGAGCACCAG
>CAIXOZ010000096.1 GCA_903921295.1 uncultured cyanobacterium
AGCAGCAGTAGCCCGGGGGTCTCGTAGATCTCGCGGCTCTTGATGCCCACCACCCGGTTCTCGACCATGTCGAGGCGGCCGAAGCCATGGCTGCCGGCCAGGGCATTGGCCTGGCGGATCAGGCTCACCGGATCGAGGCGCACGCCATCGATGGCCACCGGATTGCCCTGCTCAAAGGCGATCTCCACCACCTGGGGAGCGGCGGGAGCCGCCTCCACCGAGACGGTCATTGCGTAGATCTCCTCGGGCGGCTCGACATTGGGATCCTCGAGCGGGCCGGCCTCGATCGAGCGACCGAGCAGGTTGAGGTCGATCGAGTAGGGCGACGTCTTGCTCACCGGCGAGGGGATGCCACAGCGCTCGCCGTAGGCGATCGTCTCCTCGCGGCTCATGCCCCATTCTCTGGCGGGTGTCAGCACCTTCAGGTCGGGGGCCAGGGCGCCGATGGCCACATCGAAACGCACCTGATCGTTGCCTTTGCCGGTGCAGCCGTGGGCGACGGCGTCGGCTCCGACCTCGCGGGCGATCTCCACCAGCCGGCGGGCGATCAGCGGCCGCGCCAGGGCGGTGGAGAGGGGATAGCGACCCTCGTAGAGGGCGTTGGCGCGGATGGCCGGGAAGGCGAAGTCACGGATGAACGGTTCGATCAGATCGCCGACGATCGACTGGCTGGCGCCGGAGTCGAGGGCCTTGCGACGGATCGGTTCCAGTTCATCGCCCTGGCCGAGGTCGGCGGCGAAGGTGATCACCTCCTCCACGCCCCACTCCTGCTTCAGATAGGGGATGCAGGCACTGGTGTCCACGCCACCCGAGTAGGCCAGCACCACCTTCTTTGCCCGACCCATCAACGCGACTCCTGCGCACGGTCGTTCGATTCTCCCCTGTCACCGTCTGGCCAGGGTTGGAGCAGCAGCCAGGCCCCCAGGCTGAGGGCCGGCAGCACCAGGGCCACCAGGATCCACCCGAGTCGGAGCGGCGGCGGTTCCGGCCAGTGCTGGCCGGCGGCGTGCAGCAGGGCACTGATCGCCAGGGCCAGGCTCCAGGCAGCGGCGATCTTGAGCAGCGAGCGGGTCGAAAACGCCATGGGGGCTATGGTGGTCGATTGGCCCCTGACGGTCCGGATTGACGCCACGAGCTGAATGGCATGAGCCTGACAGCCTTCGTGCGCCGGCCGCGCCGACCCCGGAGTTCCGACTTCGGAGTTCCTATCCGATGCCCCATCCGGTGCAATGACATCCAGTCCCTCGTCCAGTTCCCTTGACGGCATCAACCCGTCGCTGACCCGCTACCGCCGCAGTGAGCCCGCGCCGGTGCTGCCGCTGCGTGAGGAGCCCGATCTGCTGAGCTGGCTGGAGACCAGCGGCCGGCTGGTGGCTGATGCCGAAACCGCTGCTGCCGATGTGAGCACGGTCGAAGAGGAGGAGCTCTCCGCGCTGATGGGTGAGAAGGAGGATTACAACCCGGCCGACGAACAGAGCGACGAGGACTGGGAAGACTGAGGCCCAGCCTTGCGCGCATGACCCTCCCTGCTCCCCTCCGGCGCCTCTGGCCAGGCCCTGGCCCCACGCTTCCGGTTGGGGTGCTGGGGGTGGTCCTGGTGCTGGTCTGTGGGCTGACGGATGCCCTCGTGGCCAATGCGCGCCTCAGCCTGCCGCTCCTGCTCAGTGCCCTGGTCAGTGCTCTGGTGGTCCAGTGGGGCGTGCCGAAGCTCCGCGACCTGAAACTCGGCCAGGTGATCCGTGAGGAGGGTCCCCAGGCCCATCACAGCAAGGCCGGCACCCCGACCATGGGCGGCCTGCTGGTGGTGCCCGTTGGGGTGCTGATCGGTGGCCTGCTCAGCCCCAGCGACGGCCGCTTGCCGGCTGTTGCGGCGATCACCCTGGCCTACATGGCGATCGGCGGCCTCGATGACTGGCGCAGTCTCACCCGCCGCACCAACACAGGTCTGACCCCCAGGGGCAAGCTCCTGCTTCAGGCCCTGGCGGCCGCGGTGTTTCTGCTGCTGGCGGCCTCCTGCTCCTGGATCCCCGCCCCGGCCACGATCGCCCTCCCCTTCGGTTGGGCGCTGCCGATCGGACTGTTGATCTGGCCCCTGGGGTTGTTCGTGTTTCTGGCGGAGAGCAACGCCACCAACCTCACCGATGGCCTCGATGGCCTGGCGGCTGGTGTCGGCGCCCTGGTGTTCACCGGCCTCGGGCTGCAGCTGATGTTGCGCGGCTCTGCGGGTGATCCAGCCCTGGCGGCCTTCTGCCTGGCGATGGCCGGAGCCTGGTTCGGCTTCCTGTGCCACAACCGCCATCCAGCCCGCCTGTTCATGGGCGACACCGGCTCCCTGGCGATGGGGGCGGCCCTGAGTGCCGTTGCTCTGCTCTCCAACAGCCTCTGGCCGCTGCTGGCGATGGGAGGGGTCTTCCTGGCGGAATCGCTCTCGGTGATCCTGCAGGTGTGGGTGTTCAAGGCCACCAAAGGCGCCGATGGCCAGGGGCGGCGCCTGTTCCGGATGGCGCCGCTGCACCACCACTTCGAGCTCGGCGGCCTGCCGGAGCAGCGGGTGGTGCTCGCCTTCTGGGGGGCCACCGCTCTGCTTGTGCTTCTGGGTCTGTTCCTGCTTCCCTGAGAGCAGCCCCTTCGCTCGTGTTGCGATGGCCTACTTCACGTGGAAGGAAACCGGACTCACCGCTGACTGCGCCAGCCTCGAGGCGATGGCGGCCAGGTTCGAGGAGGCGGCGGTGCTGATGCGTCAGATGGCGGTCGAGGGGTTTGTGGTGCAGCGCACCGCCGCCGGTCAGCGGATCACGCACCCCGATGCCGGCGTCTTCGAGGCCTACGGCTTCATCAGCGAGGAGTCACCCGTGCGCCAGCTCACCCTCACCCCGGAGTTCGAGGACGGACCGGGGGGTGAGGCTGAGGGCTGAGGCGCTGGTCAGCTGAGGGCTGAGGCGCTGGTCAGCTGAGGGTATTGATCGCCCTGGAGACAAAGATCACCAGCAGCACCATCATCGTTGAGGCGTGG
>CAIXOZ010000097.1 GCA_903921295.1 uncultured cyanobacterium
CGCATTCGGAACAGTCGCCCGCGAAATTGCCGCCCGCTGGGGCCGCCCTACCGCTGTGCCCGCGCCGGTGAGCAAGGACACACCCGTGCCCACCTCCCCCACCCTGGCCGAGGCCCGCGAAGCCGCCCGCCAGCTTGCCGGGCCCGCTGCCCAGGTCGTGCATCAGTTCCTCGATGCACTGGTGCGATGAGGCGAGTAGACCCTGCACTGGCGGAACAGCGTGTGCGGCTGGTGTTCCAGCTGTGGGAGGAGACCGGTTCTGTGCAGATTGTTCAGCAGCGAATGAACTACTGGTCGAGGCAGGCGATTCATGAGGTGCTCTACGGCCAGGTGCATCGCAAAGTGGCGCCGGATCTGCAGCGGTTGGCCCCGGGCCAGGCGGGGAGGAAGTGCAGCCGCTGCGACATGTGGATGGATCCCAGGCCAGCGACGGAGTGGGACGACGGCAGCCCGGGTCGCTGCAGCCTGGGCATACCGGAATCCAGCGACCCGAACTGGGCCAGGTTGTGTTCGACCTACGCTGACCAGGCGAGCCGCCCGGCCAGCAAAGTCCAAATGCAAAGGATTGTTGCAGCCCCGTAGCAGTAGGCGGTTGCATCGGCGATGATTGCTGCATCGGGGCCAAGAGCTCCACCACCCACTGCCAGACATGACCGCCAGGCAAGATCAGATCACAGCCCTGCTCAATCAAATCCTGACCACCACCGGCTGCGACAAGCCAACCGCCATTTTGATCGCCACCAAGGGCTTCATTGACCGAGGCCTGACGGCATCGCAGGCACTGGACCTGGTCTGCGGCGACGGGGCCACCCAGCAAATCGCAGGCGAGACCTGGGAGCTCTGCCAGACCGCCTGACCCCCACGGCCCGCCGTGTCCTACCCGGCAACCGCTCCATCTCACCACCACCCCGCACCATGACAACCCCTCTCAACCTTCCCGTCGCTTATCGCCTTGTAGAAACAGGCGACGGCAACGGCAACACTGTCCGGATTCTTGAAGGCTTGTTCCTGGAATGCAACTTTGGCACGATTGAAGGAGTCTGGCGGCGACTGGAAACCCAGGATCAGTTATCTGCAGTCCCTGAGATCCCGTTCTCCTGATCGCCATGACCACCGCTCGCCCATCCCTGCTTGACCTGCACCCGATCGAGGTGCTGCTGCTGGTGTTTCTGCTGTCGATTGATGCGATCGGCCGGTTGATCAACGACCCGCCGCGGCCATTCCGGCGGCGGGCCGGCAGCTGTGGCTTTACCGCATCCGGCTCGCCCATCTACGTGCTGCGCTCGCAATCGGCCGCCGAAGACTGGGCCCGCGACACTATCGCTGCGTTCGCTGCGGCAGACCGCGAGATCAACGCCAACCCCGAGGCCCTCCGCCGCCGCCAGCAGCACCCCGCCCCTCCTGCTGTATGATCCATAAGTCAGTGGTGGAACCCCAAGCCCAGGGACCGCAAATCCCTGGGCTTTTTCATGCGTCACCACCAACGTAACGAATTGCGACAGCACGGCGCATGACGGCTGCTGGGTCGTTACCTTGATGTCATCGGCCGGCCGAGCGCGCCGCCGATCATCACCACATCGCCCGGCACTGGCCGGAGACAATCATGTCCATCACCTGCATTACCGCCTGGGCTGTTGCCCTGCTGCTGCTCCCCCTACTGGTCCTGCTGTGGGCCACTGAAAGCCGCCCGCAACGCGCACGCCGGTGGCGGCAACAGGGCATGACGCAACAGGCGATTGCTGACCGGCTGGGCTGCAGCCGGACCACGGTCCGCCGGTTGCTGACGGCATGACGTAACGAATTGTTACGGCCCCGCGTGCGACCGTGACGGGTGCCGTACTGTATAG
>CAIXOZ010000098.1 GCA_903921295.1 uncultured cyanobacterium
ACCTGTGGCTGCGTCAGGGGCATGGGGCTCTGGCCCTGGTTCATGTCGGTAAACACGGCAACCTCGAGTGGCTGCCAGGCAAGGGGGTAGGGCTTTCCGCCGCCTGTTATCCGGAATGGGCCCTGGGCCCCATGCCGCACCTCTATCCCTTCATCGTCAACGATCCTGGCGAAGGATCCCAGGCCAAACGACGCGCACAGGCCGTGATCCTTGATCACCTCACGCCGCCGCTCGGCCGGGCCGGTCTCCATGGCGACCTTCAGGAGCTGGAGGCCCTCCTGGATGAATACTGGGACGCCTGCCAACTCGGCAGCGCCCGGGAACCCTGGCTGCGCAAACAACTGGATCAGCGGTTGCAATCCCTTGCGCTTCCCTTGGACGCCAGGGATCTCGAAGAGAAGCTGCAGGCCGCCGATGGCTACCTCTGCGAACTCAAGGAGGCCCAGATCCGCCTCGGCCTGCACACCTACGGCAGCCTCCCGGATCGCCAGCGTCTGGCGGAATTGCTGCTCTGCCTGGCCCGGCCGCCCCAGACCGGCCGGCCGGGTCTGACCCAACGCTTTGCCGCTCAGCTCGGCCTGACCCTGGACCCCTGGGCGGACCCGGAAGAACAACCCCTGAGCGAGGCTGATCGCCAAAGGCTGCTCAGCCTGATCAACAGTCGGCCGGAGCAGGATGGGCCGGTGCGAGGGCAACCACTGCAGCGCCTGGATCGCTGCGGTGATGCCATCGCTCAATTGGAACTGTGGACCCTGGCGGCGCTGCAACCCCTGGTGGACAAGGCCCTGGCCCTGCCGCTGCCGACCGATCCACAAGCCACAGCAGCCCTGGCGCTGCCGCGACCGCCTGATGAAGCGCTCCGCCACGTGGAGACAGGCCTGCTGCCGAGGCTGCTGGCCTGCGGCGATGCCGAACGGCAAGCCTTTGAGCAGGGGCTCAACGGCGGCCGGATCGCACCGGGGCCCTCGGGTGCCCCGACGCGGGGCCGCCCCGATCTGCTGCCCACCGGCCGAAATTTCTACAGCGTTGATCTGCGCGGGCTACCGACGGAAGCGGCCTGGGATCTCGGTCGTCGCAGCGCCGAACTGCTGCTGGATCTGCATCTTCAGGAGCAGGGCCAGGAGCTGCGGCGGCTGGCCCTGTCGGTGTGGGGCACAGCGACGATGCGCAACGGCGGCGAAGACATCGCCCAGGCCCTGGCCTTGCTCGGTGTGAGGCCGGTGTGGGATGGACCGACACGGCGCATGGTGGATCTAGAGGTGATACCCCTGAGCCTGCTGGGCAGGCCGCGGGTGGATGTGACCCTGCGCATCTCCGGTCTGTTCCGCGATGCCTTCCCGCAGCTGGTTGCCTGGATGAACGAGGCCACGGCCCGGGTCGCTGCCCTCGACGAATCGGATCAGGACAATCCCCTGGCCGCCAGCGCCCGGGAGGACGGTCATGCGGCCCGCGTTTATGGATCAGCCCCAGGCGCCTATGGCGCCGGCCTTCAGGCCCTGATTGACAGTGGCGAATGGGATGGTCGTGAGGACCTCGGCGAGGCCTATCTGCAATGGAGCTCCTGGCGTTACGACCGTAGTGATCAGGCCACAGCGGATCGCGGTGGCCTGGAGCAACGGCTGAAGGGTGTGCAGGTGGTGCTGCACAACCAGGACAACCGGGAGCATGACCTCCTCGATTCCGACGACTATTACCAATTCCAGGGTGGACTTAGCGCTGCCATTGAAACCCTCACCGGCTCAGCGCCCGATCTCTGGTTCGGGGACCATTCCCGCCATCAGCGGCCACGGCTGCATCGCCTCGAAAAGGAATTCGACAAGATCCTCCGCAGTC
>CAIXOZ010000099.1 GCA_903921295.1 uncultured cyanobacterium
GGGGCCGGGCTTTTTTGTAAAGCCGCGGCACGGTTTCGATGTTGTGGTTCAGCACATGGGGCGCGGCGTCCATCACCACGGCCAGGGCGTCCCAGTTGCCGCAGAAATCCGGGATCAGTAGCTCGATCGTGGTGAGTGGCGAGCGCTGCTTCACCTGCTCGATGCAAGCCACAAATTGGCTGGCGCCGCCATCGGCCAGGTCGTCGCGGTTCACCGAGGTGATCACCACATGCTTCAGGCCCAGCCTTGCCACCGCCTGACCGAGGCGCTCGGGTTCGCTGGGATCAAGGGCGCGCACGCTCTTGTCGAAGTCGATGTCGCAGTAGGGGCAGGCGCGGGTGCAGCCGGGCCCCATGATCAGGAAGGTGGCGGTGCCGCCGGCGAAGCATTCGCCGATGTTGGGGCAGCTGGCCTCCTGGCAGACCGTGTTCAGCTTCAGGTCGAGCAGCAGGTCGGCCACCTCGCCGATCCGTTCGCGCTGGGGGGCCTTGACGCGTAACCAGTCGGGCTTGGAGACGGTCAAGGCAGGGAGCGCAGCCGATGTTGAGCACTCTAGAAAGCGGTCCTTTCTGGGCTCGACCCTCGATCCTTTAAAGTCGCCTCATCGGGATGTAGCGCAGCTTGGTAGCGCACTTCGTTCGGGACGAAGGGGCCGCAGGTTCGAATCCTGTCATCCCGATTTTTTGATCTGCTGCCAGCTCTCAACGTGCTCGACCACGTGGCCCGCTCTTGGCGGGCCCTCCGGTTGAGCTGGCGTTGCACTGACACCAGTTCCTGTGATGGCATGGTCTGAGGGGCCTCGTCTGGCGCGCCGGCTGGCGCGACCCTTAGGCCAGCTCCGCCCCGGGGTAGCCGCGGGGGGTCACCATCCTTCCGGCTGCGATCCGGCTGCTGCTGTTGCCCACCAGCACCAGGGTGAGCATGTCGACGCTTTCGAGCGGCAGCGCTCCGAGGGTGCAGAAGCGCACCTCCTCCTCGCGTCGTCCCAGCTGGCGGGCCAGCACCACCGGTGTCTCCGGGCCCCTCCCTTCCAGCAGCAGCTCCCGGGCCCGTCCCAGCTGCCAGTCGCGCCCGAGCGAGCGCGGGTTGTAGAGCGCCACCACGAAATCACCGCTGGCGGCGGCGGCGAGGCGCTTCTCGATCACCGGCCAGGGGGTGAGGCGATCGCTGAGGCTGATCGTGCAGAAGTCGTGCATCAGGGGCGCGCCGGCGCGGGCGGCCGCCAGCTGCAGGGCTGACAGGCCCGGATGCACCGTGAACTCCGGCTGCTCGATCGGCTCCAGCGCCATCCATTGCTCCAGCGCCAGCCCAGCCATTCCATAGATGCCGCTGTCGCCGGAGGAGATCAGGGCCACGTTCAGGCCCTGGCGGGCCAGATCAAGAGCCTGCCGGCAGCGTTCACGCTCCTCTGTCAGGCGGCCATCCAGCCGCAGCTGATCGGGGCGCCGCAGAGGTTCGAGCAGATCCAGATAGAGCCCGTAGCCCACCCAGACGCTGCAGCGGCTGAGGGCGCTGCGGGCATCGCCGCTGAGCAGGTCGAGGGCGCCGGGCCCACTGCCGATCAGATGCAGGGAGCCGCTGGCTGGCTGCCATTGCCCCTGCATCTGCGCCACCGCCAGGGTGGCGGCGCCGCGTTGTTCCGGGGTCCGGGCATGGGCGATCACCTTGGGCACCCGCAGCACGACGCCAGCACCGGCCGCCAGCAGGGCCGCCGCTTCAGCCACGCTGGCGGTGCCCATCTCCCGGGCCACGGCGGCGGATGGATTGGGCACCGGTTGGGCGGCCAGGGCCTCGGAGTTGAACAGCAACAACGGCCAGCCGCGGGCAGCGGCCAGGGCCAGCAGCGCCGGTTCATCCCCTTTGCGATCGATGCTGGCCAGGCCCGCCACGGCCAGTTCGGAAAGGCCGTGACTCGCCAGGGTGCGTCTGATCAGATCGTCGATCAACGTCAGGCTGGTGTCGCGTTCGCAGCCCACGCCGAGCCAGAGGCAGGGCGGATGCCAGTGACAGTGGCGCGTTGATCCGGAATCTGTGTCTGGACCGATCCAGAGCTGGAGCGGCGGCATGGGGCTCAGGCCGGTCTGGGCGGGCGCCGCGAGCCCCCCGGGGCCGATGGCCGCCAGAGGGGCCTCGTCTGCGACGGAGGCGGTGACGGCTTCAGCCTGAAGGGCCTCAGCGACGGCCATGGTCAGGTGGAGGTTGGATGCCGCGCTGGCCTCCAGCTCCTGCCAGAACACCAGGCCACCGCTCTGATGCACCCCGAGCGGAGACGCGCCTGTCGCCGCCTGCTGCATCAAGGCGCTCCAGTCGCCCTGACCGCGTTTCCAGCCCCAGGCCTCGCCGAAGTGATCAAGGGCCAGCCGTCCTTCGTGGTGGCTGGCGCCGGTGATCACGGCGGTGCCGCCGAGCAGGGCGGCCAGCTCCGTGGCCAGATCCTCGCCGCCACCACCGTGGCCGCCGAGGATCGGCACCACATAGCGGCCGGCCGGATCGATCACCAGCACGGCCGGATCGCATCCTTTGTGCTGCAGCAGCGGAGCCACCAGACGCAGCACCGCACCGCAGGCGCCCACGGCCACCAGGGGGCCGCCACGGTGCCAGCGTTCGGCCACGAGATCGGCCA
Organism: uncultured cyanobacterium; assembly: GCA_903921295.1. Classification (GTDB taxonomy): domain Bacteria; phylum Cyanobacteriota; class Cyanobacteriia; order PCC-6307; family Cyanobiaceae; genus CAIXOZ01. The sequence goes on from CAIXOZ010000099.1 coordinate 2,624, forward strand.
GGCCGCCGCCGGCAGCGGGCTGCCGCACCTGCTCCAGGCCCAGCTCCTGCCACTGTGCGGGGGTGATCGAGGCGGCCAGCAGCAGATCACCACAACGGCCGGCGCCCTGCAGCTGAGCCAGCACTGCAAGACCCGTCCGGCCCAGCCCAAGGCCCCAGGCCTGAGTCGGTTGCTCCCTCAGGGCGTTCAAGCGGCACCTCTGCGCAGGCCGGAGAACAACCCTTGCTTCTTCGGCCGGATCAGGCTCCCATCCGGGTTCAGTTCACTGCGGGCCGATGGCATGGCAGCAGCCTGCCCGATCGCTGGCTCCCCCGCATCCTGGTCGGTACCAGACGACTCTTCCTGGCTGGAGCCGACCTCTGGCGTTCCGATCTGAGCCGGTGGTTCCTCGGGGCTCGTCGGCGCTGTTGTTGCTGGGGTGGTCGGGCTCGCCTCGGCGGGTGAGGGTTGCTCCGATCGGGCGGCTGTGATGGGGGGATCAGCCTTCCCAGGGCCGGGGTTCGTGGCGTTCGGCGAGCTGGCTGCAGGCCCTGGGCTCGCTGCATCCTGGCGCGCGCTGTCAGGGGTGTCGGCGGCTCCGATCAGCGCCGAGGCCTCCTTGGTCGCGGCATCTCCTGGCGCGGCGGAGGGGCGCGGTTGGCTTGCCTCCATCGGCCCGGTGGCTGGGGCGGAGTCGCTGGCGCCGGTGGTTGTGGGGGGCGTTGCCCATCGGCTGGGCAGGGGGGTGGCAGCGCTGCTGGCTGACTGTGGATCCATCGCGGATGGTCTGGGCAGCTGGCCGCTGTCCGAGGCCGGACTCGCAGGCGTCGTCTCTCCAGCAGCCGCATCGCTCCTGTCGACGCCGGCGCTGTCGTTGCTGTCGCCGCCAATGCTGCTGCGGTCAGCTTCAGGGCTGTCGGCGCCGGCCTGAACAGCCGCGACGGCCCCTTTCTCAGGAGAGCCCTCAGGGGTGGCCAGTGGGCTGCGCTCCAGTGCCGATGGGCGTGCCGGTGGGCGTGCCGGTGGCGCGGGGGCTGGCGGCGTGGAGGAAGGGACTGTGGCGGAAGCTGCCGCCATCGTTGCCATGTCGTCGGATCGGGCCGGGGTGGTGCTGGGCGGCGGTCCTTCGCCGAGCAGGATCGCCTGCTCTTCCGCGTTCAGGGCCTGGCTGTTCCACACGGGCCGCTCGCCCGGACCCACGATCACCTCCTGCACCAGGGTGTTCAAGGTCGGCGCGATCGGCTCACCGAGGCCATCGAGCAACTCGAGCACCACGGCATTGCTGCCGGCCTTGAAGCCCTTGAGCCAGAGGGGCAGGTGCCGGTCCACCTGAAAACTGTCGCCATTGACCGTGATCCGCAGTCGCCAGCGGGTGTCATCCTCGCGCAGGTGCTGCAGGGGGGCATCCCAGAGCAGCCAGTCGATCAGCACCGGTTCACTGCCGCCAACCGTCGGCGGGCTGACGGGCCGCAGCTGCGGTTCGCCGTTGGAGGGCTGGGTCAGGGGCGTCGGCGCGACCCGGTGCACCGTGATCTGGCTGCTGGCCCCAGGGGCCTTGACCGCTTCCCCCCAGGGTCGGGCGGCATAGGCGGTGATCCTGTGGCTGCCGGGGCTGAGGGGATCAAGGTTGAGCCGAACCTTTGCCTTGTCTGTCTCTCCCTTCATGGGGACGGCCACGGTCGTGCGGATCGGCGCCTGGTCATCGATCTGCACCACCAGATGGGGACCGAGGCCAAGACTGCCGGCATCGACCAGCGGCCAGTCGCGCACAGTGATCTCCAGGGTCCAGGTTCCTGGCGGCAGCAGGCTGCCATCGGCGGGGGCCTGGATCGTCACCCGCGGCTGGTGGCGGTCGAGCACCGCTTTCAGTTGTGTCACGGCCCCCGGCGGGGCCACCTCCTGCAGGCTTCCGGTCTTGGCGACGGTGGCGGGGTTGGTGCGCGCCCCGGGCGTGGCGGAACGCGTGCAACCGCTCAGACCGAGAATCGGGACCAGGCCAAGGACCAGGCAGAGGACCAGGACCGCGAGGCCCCGCTTCAGCGCGCCCGCCATGGGCCATCTCCGGGTTGCTGTGGCTCCATTCTGGAGGTCGGGGCCGCGCCTGGCTTTGTGATCACTTTTCAAGCAAAAAGCCAGCTTGATAATAAGCCAAGGGCCAAAAGTAGTGCGGTGGCGATGATGCGGCGCCCTGCTCAAACCCCTTCCCCTGACTGGCTGCGTCCCGGGTTGAACCTTTGTAACTGACGGCCTGAGAGGCCCGGACCTCCCCTCTATACTTACGCCAGCGGTCCCCTTGCCGGGGCCCAAGCTCCAGCTGTGATCAGCGGTTTCGGCGCTCGCCGGCCCGCTTCAGAGCTGGTGCCCATGGGATTGGTTCGCCAGTCCCATAGGGCCCACCGATTCCGCTTCCGGCCCCGGTCGGTTCAGCGCCATCGGAGGGGTGGACCTCCCACCTCGATCCCGTCCCTCGAGGAACGTCTCGATGACCATCAGCCCACCAGAGCGTGGGAAGACGGCGAAGGCCCAGGTTGACCGGGTCAATAACCCGGCCACCTTCGAACTGTTCGGCAAGCCCGGCCATTTCGATCGCTCCCTCGCCAAAGGTCCCAAAACCACCACCTGGGTTTGGAACCTCCACGCCAACGCTCACGACTTCGACAGCCACACGAGTGATCTTGAGGAGGTTTCCCGCAAGATCTTCTCGGCTCATTTCGGCCATCTGGCCGTCATCTTCATCTGGTTGAGCGGCGCCTTCTATCACGGTGCCCGTTTCTCCAACTATTCCGGCTGGCTCGCCGACCCCCTGCACGTCAAGCCCAGTGCTCAGGTGGTCTGGTCGATCTTCGGCCAGGAA
>CAIXOZ010000100.1 GCA_903921295.1 uncultured cyanobacterium
AACCGTCTGCTGATCAAGGCTCGATTCCCGCAACTGACCGTCTTCCATCGCCACAAGACGATCGGCCACATCAAGAATGCGGGGATCGTGCGTGACCATCAAGACGCCACATCCCTGATCCCGAGCCAGACCTTTGAGCAGATCCACCACTTCCCGGCCGGTGGAGCGATCCAGTGCTGCGGTCGGTTCATCGGCCAACAGCAGCGACGGTGAGGCCGCCAGGGCTCGGGCGATGGCCACACGCTGCTTCTGGCCACCGGAAAGATCGTGGGGGAGCTTGCCGAGGTGATCTCCCAGACCGACGGCCCGCAACCACTCCCGGGAAATATCACGACGGGCGCGATAACTGAGACCGGGCAACAGATCTGCTCCCATCTGCACGTTCTGTTCCGCGGTCAGGCAGCGCAGCAGGTTGTGGCCCTGGAAAATCATGCCGATCCGGGAACGCACCTGCTGTTGCACGGCCTTGCCTGCGCCGGACAGTTCGGTGCCGAGGACCTGCACCGAGCCTGCCTGCACCTGACGCAGGGCACCGATCAGGGTCAGGAGGGTGGTCTTGCCGCAGCCGGAAGGGCCCGTGAGCAGGACCACCTCCCCAGAGGCAATCGTCAGGTTCACACCCTGGAGAACCTGGCGACGGTTGACGCCCTGGCCATACCAATGGCTGAGATCGCACACAGCGACGGTATCGGCGCTGGATCCAATCGCATCCGCAGGTCCCCGCATCAGAAGATCTCCGCGGGGTCAGCGTCGAAGAGTTTGCGCATCGCCAGACCGGCCGAACCCATGCACATCACCAGGATCAGGCCAAAGACCAGCAGCGCCCGTTGCGGCTCCATCGCCACAGGCAGCTTCGTGGCCGACTGCACCAGCCCGTAGAGGGCTGAACCGGCCAGAAAGGCTGGACCGTAGCCGAACAGGGCCAGCAGCAGGCCCTCGCGGGCGACAACCGCCACCAGGGAGCCGAGCGGATAGCCCATCGCCAGAAGGGTCGCGTATTCAGGCAGGTGATCGCTGACATCGGAGTACAGGATCTGATAGACGATCACGCAGCCGACGACGAAGCCCATCGCCGCTCCGAGGCTGAAGATGAAACCGATCGCCGTGCTGCTGCGCCAGTAATTCTTCTCGAACTCCACAAATCCGGCCTTGGTGAAGACCTTGATGTCACTGGGCAGAGAGGCTTCGATCCGCCTGGCCACAGCGCCTGGATCTGCACCGGGCTCAAGCCGGATCAGCCCGAGTTCGATGCTGCCCGGTGCGGTGGACGGCAGCAGTTTCAGGAAGGTTTCCCGGCTGGTGATCATGTTGCCGTCGGCGCCGAAGGAGGGACCGAGTGAAACCAGTCCCGCCACCCTGACCCGACGACCGGCCACTTCGGAGTCGACGGTGCGTCCCTCGCGGAACCAGCGGGCAACCGGACCGAATTCCGGGCGGGAGCGCTCATCAAACAGCACCCGGCCTTGCTGGGTGAGCAGCCGGGCCTTTTCGGCGAGCGCCGGATCGACGAAGAGCGGGTCGGACGGCTCGAAGCCGAGGGCCAGAATCGAACGGGTGCTGCGGGTCTCCGGATTGCGCCAGAGCAGGAAATTCCAGTGCACCGGCGTGATGCCACGCACCTCCGGATCGGCCAGGGTCTGCACCAGGCGACGGCCGGGAAAGCTCGCCATCCCGATCGAACTCATCGTGCGGGGGCTCATCAACACCAGATCGGCATCGAAGAGCTTGTGAATCGTGACGCTGGCATCGAAGAGACCATCGCGGAATCCCAGCTGCATGAACATCAGGATCCCGGCGAAGCTGATGCCGGCCAGGGCCACCAGCAGGCGAACCGGCTGCCGGGTCAGCAGGCACCAGGCCAGGGGAATGCGTCGGCTCTGCCAGATCCCTGTCATCGCGATTCCCTCAGACCCCGAGCCTGGCGATCACCTTGAGGCCGGTGAGATTGCGCACCCGCCGGGCGTCAGCCGGATCCAGGCTCACCTGCACTTCCACGATTCTGGCGTCGGCATCGCCGGTGGGATCGGTGGACAGCACTTCACGCTGTCGGACCTGGGGATTGATGCGTTCGACGCGGCCCTTGAGTTCCCCATCGAAGCCACCGTTCTCGCTGGTCAGTCGCACGCTCTGACCCAGGCGGACGCGGTCGATGTCGCTTTCGTACACCTCGATCGTCGCCTGCATGCGATCGCTGTCGCCAAGCTCAAGCAGGCCCTTGTCACCGGGCCGTTCGCCGACACGGGCATGGATGCGCAGCACCTGCCCCTGAATCGGGGCTCGCAACGTGCTGCTGGCCAGGTCAGCATCAAGCTTGGTGAGACTGGCTCTGGCTTCCCGCAGTTCTCCCTGCAGCGTCAGCAGGGCAATCTCCCGGTTTTCCATGTCCGAGTTGGAGGTGACCCCGATGCGGACAAGGGTCCGGTAGCGCTGCGTTTCCCGCTGGCGCAACCGGATCCGGGTGTTGAGGTTGTCGATCCGAGCCAGAAGCACAGAGCGTTCGGCCCTGAGGGTTGTGGCGTTGTCGAAGATCGCCAGCACCTGGCCAGCGCTCACACGCTCCCCCTCACTCACCAGGAGCTGAAGCACCCGGGGGGGACCGGCCATGCCACTCGAGGGTGCGGCGAGACGGCGCACATCACCGGCCGGTTCGAGCTGACCCAGGGCCGAGACCGCCTCAATCACCTGCGGGCGCACCGGCATCGCCACCGGGGTGCTGGCAGGGGCCTGACGGCGTGGTTGACGGGCAACGATGACCAGGCCGGTCACCGCCACGAGGGTCGCTCCAGCGAGCAACCAGCGCCGACGGAGGTTGCTCATGCGTGCGGTAAGGGCGGATCGTCGAAGAGCAAGGTCTCGATGTAGCGATCGGCCCACTCCGGATTGAAGGCCTTCTCCAGGACCCGGCGGGTCTTGTCGTTTCGTTTCTGATGCTGGCAATAGCCCAGCTGCGCGGTGTAGCGATCAACAGTAGCCGGATGGTCCGGGGGCTGAGCCTCGGCAACGGCGATCGCCTCGCTCAACACCTTCAGCACATCCGTCACTTCGTCGATGAACCACCCTTCCTCCTCCTCAGAGGCGGGACGGACGAAGCAGACGTGGGGCGAAAAAATCGTGCCCCAGGGGGGACGCTCCCTGCGGCCGCTGAAGGGGCGTTGCGGCCGGGCGCGGAGGGCCTCGTCCACAGCCGCTGGCAGGCAGTCGCCAACGGGTGACAGGTCGACGATCGCCGCCGACACCTGACCCCGACCGGCCACGATGTCGGCGCCGAAGACCGGGAGATCGAAGCAAGGGTCAGGGAAGAAGACGCAATGGAGGATCTGCAGGCCTCCGCCGAGACGGGCGGTCTCCAGATGCAGCTTGCGCATCCCACGGCAACGGCGCAGCTCGTTGCGGATGAACAGCGCCTCTCCGTCCAGGCTGCCACTGATCTTTTCAAGCTCGGCCTCAAGGGTCAGCGGCGTCAGATCCGGCAGCAGTTCCCACTGACTGCGGATCCGATCGGCGAGAGCGTCGACGAGGGGATGGATGCCGCCGCTGCGTTGGCTCTCCCTGGGATCAGACGTCAAAGCAGTTCGATGGACAGCAGAATGGAGATCCTGCCACGACTGTTCGGATCGATTCTTGGGAACCCCTGAACCTGTAGGCCCGATCCGCCACAGCCTGGCCAATGCGGTTCCGGTGGTTCTGGTCGAGCGCCCCGAAGCACCGCTGGTCTGCATCGACTTCTGGTGTCGGGCCGGCAGCGCTGCTGAAACACCTGCGGAAAGCGGCATTGCCCATTTTCTCGAACACATGGTGTTCAAGGGCAGCGCCAGCCTCGAACCCGGTGGCTTTGATCTCCGCGTTGAAGCCCTCGGCGGCAGCAGCAATGCAGCCACCGGGTTCGATGATGTGCACTTCCATGTGCTGATTCCTCCCGAAGGGGCTGCGGAAGCCCTGGAGCTTCTGCTCGATCTGGTGCTCGAGCCCCGTCTGGATCCGTCGGAATTCCAGATGGAACGCCAGGTGGTGCTCGAGGAACTCGCCCAGAGCGAAGACCAGCCGGAGGAGATGGCTCTGCAGCAGCTGCTGGAGCTTGCCTGCCCCGATCACCCCTATGGCGAACCGATCCTGGGCCGACGCCAGCGCCTGCTTGAACACGATCCCGCCCGGATGGCCGCCTTCCACAGCCGCACCTATGGAGCCGGCGGTTGTGCCCTCGTGCTCAGCGGCGCCATCGGAAGTCGCGATTGGATGACCCCCCTTGCCTCCTCCCGCCTGGCAGCCCTGCCGGCCCTGAGCGTCATTGCGCCCCCTCCGGCCCTGGCGCTCCAGCCCGGCCAGGAGCGCCTGAGCCTGCCGCGGCTGGAATCCGCCCGCTTGTTGATGGCCTGGCAACTACCGCCCGCCAACGACCTGGACGCGATCGTCGGCTGCGATCTGCTCACCACCCTGCTGGCTGAAGGCCGTCGCAGCCGTCTGGTGGCCAGACTGCGGGAGGAGCTTCGCCTGGTCGAAAGCATCGATCTCGACCTGCATGCACTGGAACAGGGAAGCCTGGCCCTGTTGGAAGCCGTCTGTGAGCCTGAGCAGCTGCCGGCCACCCGGCGTGCGATCGAGGAGGTGTGGGTGGCCCTGATGGACGAACCCGTGACAGCGGCGGAGTGGTCGCGAACCACCCGTCTTGTGGGCAATGGCCATCGCTTCTCCCTTGAAGCTGCCGGTTCTGTGGCTGCACTGGTGGGCAACCAGGTGCTCTGGGATCGCCCCCTCGATCTGGAGGCGCCCCTGCGGATGATGGAACGCTGGTGCCCTGAACGGATTCAACGGGAGCTGCTCCCCCTGCTCGCCCCCTCCCTCTGCTTTTCGTTGGAGGCCGTGCCCGCATGAGCGCGTCCTCGGGGACTGTTCTGGCCGTGAGCGGTGGCTGTCCGCTGCTGCTCCTACCGCGCCGTGGGGTGGATGTGCTGGCGGCCCGTCTGTGGATTGAAGGCGGTAGCCGCCTCGATCCCCCGGGCCAACGGGGAGCCCATCAGCTTCTGGCAGGCCTGCTCAGTCGCGGCAGCGGCCAGCATTCCGGTGAGGCGCTCGCTGATCTGGTGGAGGGATGCGGTGCCGGTCTCCGTTGTGAAGCCCATGAGGACCATCTGGTCCTGAGCCTCAAGTGCGCGCCGGACGACGCCGCAGAGCTGCTGCCGCTGTTGATCGAGATGGTGCAGCAGCCATGGCTGTCGCCGGATCAGCTCGAACTGGAGCGACAGCTGAATCTCCAGACCCTGCAGCGACAACGCGAAGACCCCTTCCAATGTGCCCACGACGCCCTCAGGGAACTCCTCTACGGCCAGGGGCCCTATGGGCATGACCCTCTGGGGGTCGAAGCGGAGCTCCGCAGCATTGACCAGGCCTGCCTGCGGCGTCTCGTTCCCGGCCTCGGGCAACAGGGTGCCTGGCTGGTGCTGTGTGGGCGGCTTCCGGACGATGCCGAGGCGCTGTTCTCCGCAGCGATGCAGCCCGGTCCCTGGATGGTGCAACCACGACCGGGAGATGGTGTTGCGGAGCTGGTGTCCAGGGTTCCCTCCGGCTGCAGCTCAGCAGGCAGGCGTCTGGCCTGCACCGCCGAAGACACCGAACAGCTGATCCTGATGCTCGGCACGAGCACAGTGCCCCTGGCCCATCCCGACAGCCTGGGCCTGCGGCTGCTCAGCGCCCATCTCGGCATCGGGATGTCCAGTCGGCTGTTCGTCTCCCTGCGCGAGGAGCACGGCCTGGCCTACGACGTCGGCATTCATGCCCCGGCCCGCCTCGGCGCCGCTCCCTTTGTCTTTCACCTCTCCAGCTCCAGTGACCGGGCCGAGGAGGCCTGTACCCGGCTGCTCCAGGAGTGGGAACGGCTGATCAGCGTCCCCCTGTCCGAGGCCGAGCTGAGTCTGGCCAAGGCCAAGTTCCGCGGACAGGAGGCCATGGGTCGCCAGACCTGCGGTCAGATCGCCGATCGCTCCGCCCTGGTGCTCGCCCACGGCTTGCCAGCGGATTACCCAGGCACCTGTCTGCAGCAGATCGATGCTCTGGATCCAGGCGACCTGCTCAAGGTCGCCCAGACGCACCTGCAGGCTCCGTGCCTCAGCCTTTGCGGTCCTGGTGAGGCCTTACGGCAGGCCCGCAGAGCCTGGGAGCGGCACCCACTCAGTCGCTGAGGGGCTCCGAACCAGGCTCGATCGACCGGAGATCACGAGCCTCGATCAGGAACGAGCCGCGACGAAAGCGGACAGCGCACTGACCGAGGGCCTGATGGGCAATCACCTGGCCGATCTCGCCGGGATCAACCAGATCAGGCGGCCGCAGCATCGGCCGCGACTCGGCCGTCTTCAGGTAGGACAGCGGGTGCAGCAAGGTGACCCGGGTGCCGATGGCCGGAATGGGCGGCACCCCCGCAGAGTTGCCAGCATCGATGGAATCGGTCGGGGAAACGATCGCGGCGCCGATGTCCTCGCCTCTGGAGCTGCTGACGGGGATGCCGGCGGGGATGGAGTTGCTGCGCTCTGGCATGGGAGGGGCTTCTCAGACGACCTTAGCTGCAGCAGGATGGAGCTTGTTCTTGAACATCGGTTGTGCGGGCTCTGGCCAATGGAAGCGCCGCTCTGATGGGGGTGCTGTTGATCGTGGTCGGTGGTCTGGTTCAGGCGGCGATTCCCTGGTTCGCCCCATCGGGACTGACCGTTCTGCCCCTGCCGATCAGCCTGCAGGTGCCGGCGCTGTTGCTCACGGCCCTGATCTGTGGCCACCGTGCGGCGATGCTGGCCGCCGTGGCCTACCTGAGCATCGGCCTCTTTCAGCTGCCCGTGTTCCAGGGCGGCGGCGGTCTGGCCTATGTCCTCGATGAACGCTTCGGCTACCTGGCCGGCTTTGTGCCGGCGGCCTGGATGTGTGGTCGTCTGTCGCGTCAGAGCGACATGGACGACCCGCTCGTGCTGTCGCTGACGGCGATGGTGGGTGTGGTGATCATTCAGGTCTGCGGAGCCCTGAACCTGATCCTGGGATCGCTCTTCGGTCGCTGGGCCCAGTCCCTGCCGTCCCTGCTGGTCACCTATTCGCTCACCCCTCTGTTGCCCCAGGTGCTGCTCTGCTGCGCTGTCGGTGTTCTTGCCGTGCCCCTGCGCCGGCTGCTGCTCCTGGAGCGATGAAGGCCTCAGTCACGCTCTCCTCCCAGGCCGCGAAACGCCTTGCCTGGACTGTGGCGATCACGGTGGTGGTTCTCGACCAGGTCACGAAGGCCTGGGTGGTCAGCCAGCTCCGGCCGGGAGCGGAGCAGTCCTTTCTGCCGGGCCTGCTGGCCCTGCAACGCGTCCCCAACACCGGTGCCGCCTTCGGCCTCTTCGCCGGCTCCACTCTCTGGCTCGGGGTGATGAGCCTGCTCGTCTCGATCGCTGTGGCGTTCTGGATCAGTCGCCTCCAGCGGGTCGGTCTCTGGCGCGCCCTGGGTGCCGCCCTGGTGCTGGGCGGAGCCTTCGGCAATGGACTGGACCGCTGGCGCCTCGGGGCGGTTGTCGATTTTCTGAAGCTTCTGCCGGTTCAGTTTCCTGTGTTCAACGTGGCGGACATCGCCATCAACCTGGCCGTGCTCTGTTTCCTGATCGATCTCCTGCAAGCCGATGCCTCCCCTGCCGCGTGAACCAGGTCGCTGGGGGCTGTCGGCGTTGATGCGCGCCTGGCTGGGCGCCTGGCGGGCCGCGCCCACCCTGGAGCTGACGGTGCTGGTTCCGGACCAGCAACCGCACCGGCTTGTGTGCAGGTCCGGCACCTACCGACTCGGCAGAGAGAGCGGGCTGGAGCTGCCGATCCTGCACCCCACCGTCAGTCGTCAGCACGCCCGTCTGGAGCTGGTCGGATCCGCCTGGCTGCTCACGGATACGGGATCCACCAATGGTCTCTGGCTGCGGGGTGTACGCCTGCAGGCGCTGTTGCTGGCCGAAGGTGACCGGATCCATCTGGCCCCGGAGGATCGCGGTGACGCTCCGCTGCTGATCGTCAGCCGTTGTCCCCTGACGCCGCCACAGATCAGCCTGCGGCTGCTCAGCGCCTGTCTGGCCGCTGTCACGGCCAGCGGCCTGACGCTGCTTCTGCTTTCGATCCTTCAGGGGCCGATCCGGGGCGATCTCAGCACCGTCAGGGCCCCTCTGGTGCTCCGGGATCGGCAGAACCGCCCGCTGCCGGGCCTGAATCATCGCCCCCACCAGGAATATGACGGCCTTCGGCATTACCCCGCCGTCCTGATCGATGCCCTGTTGGCCAGTGAGGACAGTCGGTTCTGGTGGCATCCGGGTGTCGACCCGATCGGCACCCTGCGCGCCCTGATCGCGAACCTGCTGGGCGGTCGCATTCTTGAGGGGGGCAGCACCATCACGCAGCAGCTGGCGCGCAATCTTTACCCCCAGCAGGTCGGTCAGGGAGAAACCCTGGAGCGCAAATGGCGGGAATTGATGGTGGCTCTGCAACTGGAACTGCGCTTCAGCAAGCGCGATCTCCTTCTGGCCTACCTCAATCGGGTGTATCTCGGCTCCGGTGGCTGGGGCTTCGACGATGCCGCCCGCCGCTATTTCGATCATCCCGTCGCTGATCTCACGCTCGAGGAAGCCGCCCTGCTCGTCGGCCTGCTGCCGTCACCCCAGGGTCATGATCCCTGTCTGCATCCGGAGGCCGCCCTCTCCGCCCGCAATGCTGTGCTGTCAAAGATGGAGGATACCGGCCGCCTCAGCCCGGATCAGGCCCGCCAGAGCCGTCGCCGCCCCCTGCGGCTCGGTGCCCGGGCCTGCCATGCCCTGTCGGGCCCAGCGGCAGCCGGTTACTACAGCGATCAGGTCCGCCTGGATCTGGACAGGTTGGTGGGCCCTGAGGTGGCTGCGGAAGGCAATTTCCATCTGGATACCTACTACGAGCCGGCGCTCCAGACGCTCGTTGAACGACGGCTTGCCCAGACTCTCCAGCGTCTGACACCGCTCGGCATCGATCAGGGCGCCGTTGTGGTGCTTGATGGCCGCAACGGTGGCATCAGCGCCATCGCCGGCGGTCGCGACTACCGCAGCAGTCAGTTCAACCGCGCCAGCATGGCGTTGCGTCAGCCCGGCAGTGCCTTCAAGCTCTTCCCTTATCTGGTGGCGCTCGAGCGCGGGGCCACACCCGAGGACCTGATCGCCTGCGGACCGCTGGACTGGGGCGGTCAACGGTTCGCCAGTGCATGCCATGGATCGATCAGTCTCCGTCAGGCGCTGGCCAGCAGCAGCAACACCGCCGCCCTGCGCCTGGCCCGTCGGCATGGACTGGCTGCAGTTGTGGCTGAGGCCCGCCGCCTCGGGCTGAGCACCCCACTGGAGGCCGTTCCCGGACTGGTGCTCGGCCTGAAGGAGGTCAGGCTGGTGGAACTCACCGCTGCCTATGCCGCCGTTGCCAATGGCGGCCTCTGGCATGAACCGAGCACCATCCGACAGCTGCGGGATGGGGAGCTGTGCTCCGCAGACCCTGGAACCGGCTGCCGCAACCAGCCCCTCAGTGGTCCGCGGCGGTTATTGAAGCCCATGATCGCCACGCGCATGCAGACCCTGCTGCGGGCTGTGGTGCAGGAGGGTACCGGTCAGGCTGCAGCGATTGCTCCTGGCATCGGTGGCAAGACCGGGACCAGCAACGATGGACGCGACCTTGTGTTCATCGGCTTTGATCCCCGCAGCCATCGGGTGGCCGGGGTCTGGCTGGGCAATGATCAGAACCGTCCCACCCAGGGCAGCGGCGCTCTGGCGGCAGCGCTCTGGGGAGACATCATCCAGGCGGCAGGTCCGATCCCCACACCGTGACGATCACCCCACGCCAACGGCTCTGGATCCTGCTGCTCGGCTCGGTGCTGGTCCTGATCGTGCTTGGCATGGCCATGCAGGCGATCAACAGTCTGCGCTGGAACCTCAGCCTGATGGTCGGCCCGGGCCTGGCTGATCTGTTGTTGCTGCTGATCGCCGCGGCTGGGGTGGTTCTGGTGGCCCCGATGCTGTTGCCCTGGATTCAGGCGCTGCGTCGCCCACCCCCGTCGCCGGGGTCTGCCGATCCGGCACCCCCCCTGGTCTGCACCCGCCACGAAGCGGCCGAGCGCCAGCTCCAGGCGATTGATCAGACCCTGGCCAGGATCCGCGATGAAGTGCAGCGCCAGGGGCTGGTTCAGGAGCAGGAGCGCGTCCGGGCCGAGCTCGAACGGGGCGATCTGGTGATCGTCGTCTTCGGCACCGGCTCCACGGGCAAGACCTCGCTGATTCAGGCCCTGCTCGGCGAGTGGGTCGGCCCTGTCGGCGCTGCGATGGGATCCACCGATGTCAGCCGCAGTTATCGCCTCCGGTTGCGGGGACTGGATCGGGGCGTGCGTCTGGTCGACACGCCCGGCATCCTCGAAGCCGGAGCTGCGGGATTGCAGCGCGAGGTGCTGGCCAGGGAGCAGGCGGGCCGAGCCGATCTGCTGCTGTTGCTGGTGGATGGTGATCTGCGCGCGTCAGAGCATGAGATCCTCCGCAGCCTGGCGGGCCTGGGCAAACGGCTCCTGCTGGTGCTCAACAAGTGTGATCTGCGGGGTGAGCATGAGGAGAAACAGTTGCTGACCCTGCTGCGCTCCCGCTGCCGTGGTGTGATCGCACCGGAGGATGTGATTCCTGTCGCCGCCTCCCCGCAGAGCGTGCCGATGCCCGGTGGTCGCCCCCTGCAACCCCCTCCCGAGCTCGATGCCCTGATCCGCCGCCTGGCCACGGTGCTGCATCAGGACGGGGAGGAACTCCTGGCCGACAACATTCTCCTCCAGAGTCGCCGGCTCAGTGAGGCCGGTCGCAGACTGCTGGCTGCGCAGCGCCGCAGCGACGCCGGCCGGATCGTCGACCGCTACATGTGGATCGGGGCCGGTGTCCTCCTGGTCACACCCCTGCCGGGTCTCGATCTTCTCGGCACTGCGGCGGTCAATGCCCAGATGGTGGTGGAGATCGCCCGCGTCTATGGCGTCAGCCTCAGTCGCGAATCAGCCCAGGAGCTGGCTGTCTCCGTGGGCAGGACCCTGGCAGGACTCGGCATGATCAAAGGGGGTGTCTCCTTGCTCAGTGCGGCCCTGACCCTGAACCTGCCGGCCCTGATGCTCAGCCGGGTGGTGCAGGCGGTGACAGCAGCGTGGCTGACCCGGATCGCGGGCTGGAGCTTTCAGCGCTACTTCGAACAGGATCAGAGCTGGGGTGATGGCGGCATCCAGCAGGTGGTGCAGGAGCACTACGACCTCAACCGTCGCGATTCCGCTCTGCAGCGTTTTCTGGAGGCTGCCTTCAGCCGGGTGATCGACCCCCTGCAACGGCAGAAGGACCCACAACTACCGCCCCGACGAGGGCCTCGGGGGGAGGCGGCAGCAAGGGACCGCGCTGATCAAGAACGGTGATCAGGAGCAGATAGAGCACACCGATCAGCACCGAGATCGCCCCGGTGAGGATGGCCACCCAGCGTCCACGCTGATCGTTGCCCCGGGGGGTCGACGCTGGTCTGCTCAGCGGAGGGGTCTCAGCCGGTTCAGGACTCATGGCCTGAGGGTGCCGCAATCATGCGCCCTGACCCTAGTGGGGAAGACTGCCGGCCACGACCCTGGCCAGCTTGCGCAGCTCGTGGTCGCCGGTGTGGGGATTGCCGAGCACGGCCTTGAGATGAAATCGATCCTGCACCAGTGGCCGTGAGAGCAACAACTGCTCCTCCAGCAGTCGCCGGCGGGTCTCCGCACTCCAGCTGGCCGAGGCCGATGCATCCAGACCTTCCGGGCAGAACGCCAGCAGATGCAACGGGCCGCTGAGGCAGTGCAGCCGCTGACCGGATGGTGAACGGAGATCGGCGAGCAGCTGTTCGAGGCGACTGCGTCGTTGCACGGCGCCGTCAAGGATCGCCTCGATGCCAGCCAGACCGAGCTGCCGCAATCCGAGCCAGAGCTTGAGGATCTCTGCCGGTCGGGTGCCCTGAAGGCCGCATTCGCCGCCGTGATGGCCCCCCCAGCTCGGATCCATGTAGGGGAGGCCGGTGGCGAAGGTCTCAGCCAGCCATTGGGGCTGGCGCAGCAACAGCACCGAGGAGGTCTTGGTGATCCCGAGCAGTTTCTGGGGATTCACCGTCAGGGAATCGGCCAGCCCGAGGCCTGGCACCCGTTGCTGGTGATGGTCGATCAGACCGAAGACGGCGCCGATGGCACCATCGACATGCAGCCAGACGCCATGGGAGCGGCAGAGGGCTGCGATCGCCGGCAGGGGATCAATCGCTCCCCGGATCGTCGTTCCGGCGGTGGCCACCACCGCGATCACGGGGCGCCCCTGACACTGCCAGTGCTCCAGGGCGGCGGCCAGGGCCTGGGGATCGAGGCGGCCTTCAGGATCCACCGGCAGGCGCTGCAGGGCATCGGCAGCCAGGCCCATCACGGTCATCGCTTTCTCAAGCGAGACATGGGCGGCCTGACTGCAGAGCACCACAGCCTCGGGCTGATGCTGGAGACCGGCCGCCTTGCGGGCGCAGACCAGGGCCATCAGGTTGCTGAGGCTGCCGCCACTGGCTGGGACCCCATTGGCGTTCTCGCCCAGTCCGAGACGGTGGGCCAGCCAACCGAGCAGGGAGCGCTCCAGGCGCGAGAGCGATGGGGAGAGTTCTTCGGCCAGTGGGTTGTTGTTGAGCCCGGCCACGATCAGATCGGCGACGATCGACCCGGTGAGGGCCGGCGGATCGAGATGGGCCATCGCCCCTGGATGGCCAGGGTTGTACGCCCCCTCCATGATCAGGTGCAGATCGTTCAGCAGCTCATCAGGGGCGAGACCCTGCCCCATCGGCTCGATCCCCGGCATCGCACTCAGGGCCGGCAGCGGTGCTCGCGTGTTGGCTGTGCCCATCCAGCGGCAGAGAAGGGCGGTCGCCTGGTCCAGGAACGCCTGGAGCCCCGGATCGAGGGCAGAAGGATCTGCAAAGGGCGGAAGGTCCTCACACCGGGGTGCTGGGGTCGATGGGGCCAACGGCACTGCGGAGCGATGATCCATTCTTCCTTGTGGGCGGTTGCCATCGACTGGCACGATCGGGGTAATCGGTTCAGTCACTCCGATGGGTGTGGTGCGTCGTCAGTCAGCCGGTGCCTCGTGACATCGATCGTGGCCCAGGCTTCGCCGCCGCCGATGGGATTGACGCCGGAGCAGGAGGTTCTGTGGATGCGTCGGTTGATGCGGGAAGCAGACCGCGCCGCTGGCGCCGGTGAGGTGCCGGTGGCGGCCGTGGTACTGGATGCTGCCGGACGTTGCATCGGCTGGGGACGCAACCAACGGGAACGGGAACGCGATCCTTTCGGCCATGCCGAACTGGTGGCCCTGAAGCAGGCGGCGAAGGTGCTGGGCGACTGGCGCTTCAACGGCTGCACCCTGCTCGTGACCCTGGAACCCTGCCCCATGTGCGCAGGCACGCTGGTGCAGGCCCGGATGAATCGGGTGGTGTTCGGCGCCGATGATCCCAAGCGTGGTGCCCTGGGCAGCTGCCTGGACCTTGCCAATCACGTCACTGCCCATCACCGGATGGCGGTGAAGGGCGGCGTGCTGGCTGCGGAGGCCCGGGAGCAGCTGCAGCAGTGGTTCAGGCGACGGCGGCAGGAACGCGGTCGCTCGGGGTCCTGAAGGCGGGCAGCTCGGTTTCGAGCAGGTTCAGCAGTCGTTCCACATTGTCAAGGCGGCTGTTGTAACCCATCAGACCGATCCGCCAGACCTTGCCGGCCAGGGCGCCCAGACCACCGCCGATTTCGATGCCGTGCTGATTGAGCAGATGCAGTGAGAAGGCCTTGCCGTCGATGCCCTCGGGGATCCGAACGGTGGTCAGGGTGGGCAGACGCAGGGCCTCCGGCACAAACAGTTCGAGGCCGAGGGATTCGAGGCCCTTCCAGAGGGCTTCCGCGTTGCTGCGGTGGCGATCCCAGGCCTGATCCAGACCCTCTTCGGCCAGCAGGCGCAGGGCCTCGCGCATCCCGAAATTCATGTTCACGGGAGCCGTGTGGTGGTACACACGGTCACTTCCCCAGTATTGGTTGAGAAGCGAGACATCCAGATACCAGTTGGGCACCTTGTCCTTGCGGGCCAGCAGCTTGGCTTCGGCCCTTGGGCCCATCGTGAAGGGACCCAGGCCCGGCGGGCAGCTCAGACCCTTCTGGCTGCAGCTGTAGGCGAGATCGACACCCCAGGCATCGAGGTGGAGCGGGACAGCCCCGAGTGAGGTGACGGTGTCCAGCAGCAGGAGGCAGTTGTGCCGGCGGCAGAGTTCACCGATGCCGTCCATCGGTTGGCAGACGCCGGTGGATGTTTCGGCATGCACCATGGCCAGGATCGCCGGGCGATGCTCGATCAGCGCTGCCTCCAGGGTTTCAAGGCTGAAGGCTTCGCCCCAGGGAGCTTCGATCGTCGCCACGTCGGCCCGGTAACGACCCGCCATGTCGGCCAGTCGCAGACCGAAGTAACCCTTGATCGCCACCAGCACTTTGTCGC
>CAIXOZ010000101.1 GCA_903921295.1 uncultured cyanobacterium
CGGCGAACAGCAGCCGCCAGGCCCGTTCGCCGATCCGGGCCGCTCCCCAGGCCCGCAGCGAAGCGCCGCCGCTGTGGATCACCGCAAAGGTGAGAAGCAGCGCCAGCATCACCAGGCTGCTGTGGTGCGGGGCAAGGGGGTCACCGGCCGTTGGCAGGGCGGTGGCGGCCGGGGAAAAGGCCATTGGCTGGGGTCTCTCGGGGCAGGGGCTGGCGGCGCGGGGCCTCGCTGGATTCTGGCGAACGGGATCTCCCCCTAGAGTTCTGTTTCCTCGGCCGGATCAGTCCAGCGGACACACCCCATGGCTGATCTCCCGTTCACCCTTGATCAGCTGCGCATCCTGCGCGCGATCGCCAGCGAGGGCAGCTTCAAGAAGGCGGCCGACAGCCTTTACGTCACCCAGCCGGCGGTCAGTCTCCAGATTCAGAACCTGGAGAAGCAGCTCGATGTCTCTTTGTTTGATCGCGGTGGCCGCAAGGCCCAGCTCACCGAGGCGGGGCACCTGCTGCTGAGCTACTGCGATCGCATCCTCAGCCAGTGCCAGGAGGCCTGCCGCGCCCTCGACGATCTGCACAACCTGCGCGGCGGTTCGCTCGTGGTCGGCGCCAGCCAGACCACCGGCACCTATCTGATGCCGCGGATGATCGGCCTGTTCCGGCAGAAATACCCGGATGTGGCGGTGCAGCTCCAGGTCCACAGCACCCGGCGGACCGGCTGGAGTGTGGCCAACGGCCAGATCGATCTGGCGATCATCGGCGGCGAGTTACCGCCTGAGCTGGCTGATCTGCTCCAGTCCCTGCCCTACGCCAGCGATGAGCTGGCTCTGGTGCTGCCGCCGAAGCATCCCCTGGCCCGTCTGCCTGAGCTCAGCAAGGAGGATCTGTACCGGCTCGGCTTCGTCTGCCTGGATGCCCAGTCGACCACCCGCAAGATGGTGGATCAGCTGCTGGCCCGTTCCGGACTTGATGTGGGCCGGCTCAAGATCGAGATGGAGCTCAACTCCTTCGAGGCGATCAAGAACGCGGTCCAGTCGGGCCTCGGCGCCGCCTTCCTTCCCGTGGTGTCGATCGAGCGCGAGCTCTCGGCCGGCAGCCTGCATCGGCCCACCCTGGTGGATCTGCAGGTGCGCCGTCAGTTGAAACTGATCACCCATCCAGCCCGCTACTGCTCCCGCGCCGCCGATGCCTTCCGCAAGGAGGTGCTGCCGGTGTTCGCCAGCCCGGACAGCCCCCTGCGTCAGCCCCAGCGCCAGTCCCAGGCCTCCGCCGACCTGCCCCAGGGCTGAGGCCCCCCCTGCGAGGGAGTCAGAACTGGTCCGCCTCCGGGGTCACACCGACCGTGTCATCGGCGACGCCCTTGACCTGGAATTTGTTGTCGACGATGTCGGTCTGGTAGACGCAGCGCACCTCCGGTTTGTCCTTGACGGAGCCGATGTAGGCGAAGGTGTTCATGCGCTGCTTGCACTGGCGCATCTGCTCGGCGGTCACCGCCCCTTCCTTCTGCAGCACCGACCAGTTCTCGCGGCGGATCACGCAGCCTGGCTGCAGCTTCGGTTGGGTGACGAAACTGGTGGAGGGGTTCATGGTCGTGTACATCTGCACGTCGATCACGAAGGCACTGGCCCCCCACTGCTTGCAGAACTCGGGATCGGCGACGGCCATGTCGAGCTGCTGGCTGCTGGCGATGTTGCCCTGATTGCCCTGGGTGGTGCTGGAGATGCCGGTGCCGATGCCGATGCCCACCACCAGCACCCCCGCCAGCACGGCGATCTGACCGACATTGATCTGGGGGCCCTGGCCATCGCCACCCTGGCCGGGCCCGCCGCCGGGTCCACTGCCGCCGCGACGACCGTCCCAGGCACCGCGCTCCGGGCGATCCCGACCATCGCCGCCACGCCGATCGCGGCTGCCGCCTCCGGGGCCGCCGTCGTCGCGGCCGAAGTCGCGCCCGAGACGGTCGTCGCGGTAACGGCCGTAGCGTTCGCCATCGCGGCGACCATCCCGGGGGCTCTCTCTGTCACCCTCCCAGCCGCCTTCAGCCTGGCGCCGGTCGTAGCGCGGGTCTTCACCCCGGTTGAAGCGACTGCGGGTCATCCGTTGTCAGGGGTGCGGGGAAGGCCCATCGAATAGTTGAGCACCCGGGCATCGGGGTTGTAGCGGAGCTGGCCGGCCTGGAGCCGCTGGCGGATGACCCCTTCCAGGTCGGAGCCGATGCGACGGAGGTTGTATTCGCTCAGGTCCGCACCGGCATGACTGGCCACCAGCTCCTTGAACCGGGTCTGCACGGCGGTCACGTTCTCCTCGTCCCAGAGGAACTCGTTGTCCGGATCGAGATCGAGGGTCAGTTGGCCGGGGTCCTGCACCAGGTCGAGTCCTTCCACCCGGGCCGTGAACAGGCGGATGTGACGGGTGGTGCACTTGAGCAGGGTGTCAGCCATCGCGACAGGTGCCAGCGGTGAGGGGAACGGGACTGCGGCGTTGACGCCGGCAGGGAGGAAGGCAGTGGAGCGGTGCAGCGCTGGTGCGGCCAGGAGCCGCCGGTGCGATCGGGATCCGGTTGCCGGTTTCACCAGTGTAGGAACCCTGCCGAGGGGCCTGGGCTCCGGGCCCCGGTCCGGGGCTGCACCCATCCAGGCGACCCTGGCGGTGGCTGGCGGTTCCATCGCTCTGGCTGGTGCCCTGTGCGGCGATCGCGCCTCGGTTCTGCAGGGCGACCTTTAAGGTTGCGACTGATTCTGGGTGATTCATGCGCGTCGCCATCGCCGGAGCCGGTCTTGCCGGCCTTGCCTGTGCGAAGTACCTCAGCGACGCGGGTCACACCCCGATCGTTGTTGAAGCCCGAGATGTCCTGGGTGGCAAGGTGGCGGCCTGGCAGGACGCCGACGGCGATTGGTATGAGACAGGCCTCCATATCTTTTTCGGCGCGTATCGCAACATGCGCCAGCTCTTCAAGGAGCTGAACATCGAGGACAGGCTGCAGTGGAAGAGCCACTCGATGATCTTCAACCAGAAG
>CAIXOZ010000102.1 GCA_903921295.1 uncultured cyanobacterium
CCACGGTCACCGAATCGTGCTCCTGGTGCCAACAGTCGTAATCGGTGACCATCGCCAGGGTGGCGTAAGCGATCTCCGCCTCCCGCGCCAGCCGTGCCTCGGTGTGGTTGGTCATGCCGATCACGTGGGCCCCCCAGGAGCGGTAGAGCTGGGATTCGGCCCTGGTGGAGAAGGCCGGACCCTCCATGCAGAGATAGGTGCCGCCCTGATGGAGGGCGCGGCCCTCCGGCATCAGCGGTCGGCCGCTGTCGACCAGAAGATCGCTCAGCACCGGACAGAACGGATCAGCGGCGGTGACGTGGGCCACCAGGCCTTCGCCGAACAGGGTCAGAGGCCGCTGGTGGGTGCGGTCGATGAACTGATCGGGCACGAGAAAATCGAGGGGACGCAGCGTGTCCTGCAGCGAGCCCACCGCCGAGACCGACAGGATCCAGCGCACCCCAAGCGAGCGCAGAGCCCAGAGGTTCGCCCGGTACGGCACCTCCGTGGGCAGGTGCGTGTGATGGCGGCCATGGCGGGCGAGGAACACCACCTCGAGGTCGCCGATCCGCCCCAGACGCAGGCTGTCCGAGGGCGGGCCGTAGGGCGTGGCGAGCTCGATCTCCTCGATGGTCTCCAGCCCTTCCATCGCATAGAGACCACTGCCGCCGAGGATTCCCAGGCGTGCTGTTGCCAGCATCGCGCTGCTGTCGGCGTCACCGCTGGCGTCGGGGGCCGGGGAGGTGCTCATGGCCAGGAGGTCGCAAAGGGCTGCCAGGTCCGTTTTACCGCAGGGGTTGATACTGTCCGGAAGTTGCCGATTCCGCGATGACCAAAGCCCTGATGGACACCGATGCAGGCCAGATTCATCTGGAGCTGTTTGACGCTGACGCTCCCAACACCGTCGCCAATTTCGTCAAGCTGGCCAGGGATGGCTTCTATGACGGCCTGGCCTTTCACCGCGTGATTCCAGGCTTCATGGCCCAGGGCGGTTGCCCCAACAGCCGTGAGGGTGCCCGCGGCATGGCCGGTACCGGCGGTCCCGGCTACAAGATCGACTGCGAGATCAACGCCAACAAGCACAAGGCAGGCACCCTCTCGATGGCCCATGCCGGCAAGAACACCGGTGGCAGTCAGTTCTTCCTCTGCCATGAAGCCCAGCCCCACCTCGACGGCGTGCACACCGTCTTCGGTCATACCGATGATCTGGCCGTTGTTCTGGCCCTGAAGACCGGCAGCCGCATCAAGACGGTGACCATCAGCGACTGAGTCGCCAAGGCTGGTGGGCCGGCCCTTTGCGGGGACCGGCCCGACCATGTTTCGCGGCTGTCCATGACCGGTTGTCCGAGACCGGCTGCCTGTCCGTTCAGCACCAACGGATGAAGGCTCCGGGATCCCAGGCCTCCGGCGCCTTGGCGCGGCCCGAGAGTTCAGCCAGTGGGCGCTGCAGCGGTTCGAGAGCGCTGCTGGGATGGGTGCTGTGCTGAACGTCCGGGGCGAGGAGCAGGCTCACCTCGGCGGTGCCGGGCCAGGCCGCCATGCGCGTCAGCAACCCATTGAGTTCCTGGCTGGGCAGGGTGCCACCTGGGGCTGCCGTGACCAGCACGGCCAGGGGGGGACGGTTGAGCAGAGCCAGCACCCGGCTGTGCTCCTCGCGCTCGATCTGCAATCCGGCTCGCTCGCAGAGGGTGCGCAGTTCGCCCCAGTGTTCTGCCGCCCGGATCGCCAGCGCTTCGGGCGCCAGCCATTCAGGCGACGGTGTCCAGGAGAGGACCGCCGTCAGTCCATCGCTGCTCGGATCCAGGAGATGCCCGAGTTTGGTGCGTTTGGTGCTCAGGTAAGCGGCGTTGTGCTGGGAGGCATCCATCACCAGCGGGACGCGGTCTTCCACCTGCAGGCCATAACCGCCAAGGCCAGCGATCTTGCGCGGGTTGTTGGTGATCAGCCGCAGCCGATGCACCCCCAGGTCGCTGAGGATCTGGGCGCCAACGCCGTAGTTGCGCAGGTCGGCCGGAAAGCCGAGATGTTCGTTGGCCTCCACCGTGTCCAGCCCGCCGTCCTGGAGGCTGTAGGCGCGCAGTTTGTTGATCAGGCCGATGCCGCGGCCCTCCTGTCGCAGATACACGACCACCCCTTCACCGGCCGCTTCAATCATCCGCAGCGCGGCTTCGAGCTGGGGCCTGCAGTCGCAACGCAGGGAGCCGAAGGCATCCCCCGTCAGGCATTCGGAATGGACCCGCACCAGCACCGGGCCCGTGGCCTTGTCGGGCTGCCCTTTGACGATCGCCACATGGTCGGCACCATCGAGTTCGTTCTGGTAACCGATTGCGCGGAAATCGCCGAAGGCGCTCGGAAGCTTCGCCTCAGCCTGACGGCGCACGAAGCGTTCGGTGCCGAGCCGATGACTGATCAGATCGGCGATGTTGATCAGTTTCAGGTTGTGGCGGCGGGCGTAATCGACCAGTTGCGGCAGCCGGGCCATCGAGCCATCGACGTTCTGGATTTCACAGATCACACCGGCCGGATAGAGGCCGGCCATCCGCGCCAGATCGACGGCGGCTTCCGTGTGTCCGGCTCGTTTGAGCACGCCGCCGGCGCGGGCCCGGAGCGGAAAGACATGGCCGGGTCGGCGCAGATCGGAGGGTCTGGTGTCGGGATGGATCGAGACCTGAATCGTGCGCGCCCTGTCCTCGGCGGAGATCCCCGTGCTCACCCCCAGCTCCGGACCGGCATCCACGGACACCGTGAAGGCGGTCTGGTTGTTGTCGGTGTTGCGATCCACCATCAGGGGCAGCTCGAGCTCGTCGAGCCGCTTGCCCTCCATCGCCAGACAGATCAGCCCCCGGGCTTCGGTGGCCATGAAATTGATCTGCTCAGGGGTCGCGAACTGGGCGGCGCAGATCAGATCGCCTTCGTTCTCGCGGTTCTCGTCATCCACCACCACGATGCAGTCGCCGTTGCGGATGGCGGCCAGGGCCTCATCGATCGGATCGAAGACGATCGCGGCTGCGGCAGTGCTGGGGTCGGAGAGGGTCACCGGGAACGGCGGCGGGACGGCCTGGAATCACATTCAGGCATGGAGCCTTTATAGAGCCCGGTACGATCGACAGTTCAGGAACTTTGGGCATGGTCCAGCAGCGGGTCGCCGTCATCGGCGCCAGTGGTTATGGCGGTCTGCAGACGCTGCGTCTTCTGGCTGATCACCCGCAGCTGACGGTCACCTACCTGGGCGGAGAGCGCAGCAGCGGCCGCCGCTGGAGCGAGCTGGTCCCCTTTCTGCCGCTGCCCGGTGATCCGATCGTGCAGAGTCCCGATCCGGAGGCGATCGCTGCCGCCGCCGATCTGGTGGTGCTCAGCCTTCCCAACGGTCTGGCGTCACGCCTGGTGCCCGATCTTCTGGACCGTGGTCTGAAGGTGGTCGATCTTTCCGCCGACTATCGCTACCGCTCCCTCAGCCAATGGCGGGAGGTCTATGCCGCCGAGGCGAGGGAGCACCCCCGCGACGATGCGGCGCTCTGCGCTGAAGCCGTCTACGGACTGGTGGAGCTGGAGGAGGAGCGCATCGCCGCCGCGCGACTCGTGGCGGCACCGGGATGCTTCCCCACAGCCAGCCTTCTCGCCCTGAGTCCGTTCCTTCGTCAGGGCCTGATCGAAAGCAGCGGCATCATCATCGATGCCAAGACCGGCACATCCGGCGGAGGTCGTGCGGCCAAGGAGCATCTGCTGCTGGCGGAAGCCTCGGAAGCGGTATCCCCTTACGGCGTCGTCGGCCACCGTCACACCAGTGAAATCGAGCAGCTGGCCACCCAGGTGGCCGGTCAGCCGATTCAGCTGCAGTTCACGCCGCACCTGATGCCGATGGTGCGCGGTCTGCTCGCCACGGTCTACGCCCGGCTGCGCGATCCCG
Organism: uncultured cyanobacterium; assembly: GCA_903921295.1. Lineage (GTDB taxonomy): Bacteria > Cyanobacteriota > Cyanobacteriia > PCC-6307 > Cyanobiaceae > CAIXOZ01. Next base: position 3,887 of record CAIXOZ010000102.1, read on the forward strand.
GCCTGACGGCCGAGGACTGCACCACCCTGCTGGAGGTGGCCTACCGCCATTCCGACAGCGTCTCCGTGCTGCCGGTCGGCACTTACCCCTCCACCAAGTGGGTGCGCCAGACCAACCGGGCGCTGCTCTCGGTCCAGGTGGACCAGCGCACCGGCCAGCTGATTGTGATGTCTGCCATCGACAATCTGGTCAAGGGCCAGGCCGGTCAGGGGGTGCAAGCCCTGAATCTGATGGCGGGTCTGCCCGCCTCGCTCGGTCTGCCCCTCCTTCCCTTCTATCCCTGAGCCGCTGCCACCAGGGCCACGGCCAGCGGCAGGATGCGGTGCTCCTCCACCTGGATCCGACGGCTGAGGGTGGCGTGGTCGTCGCCCGGCAGCACGGGCACGGCGGCCTGCACCAGAATTCGGCCGCCATCCACCGCCTCATTGACCAGATGGGCGGTGCAGCCCGCCAGGGTCACACCGGCTGCCAGGGCCTGGCCGACTCCATCGAGACCCTTGAAGCTGGGCAGCAACGAAGGATGGATGTTCACCAGCCGTTCCGGGAACGCCGTGATCAGCCTGGGGGTGACGATCCGCATCCAGCCGGCCATCACGACCAGATCGATCGCTGCCCTGCGGAAGCTGGTCACCAGCGCCTGGTCAAGGCTGTCGCGGTTGGGATGGCTGCGGTGATCGTGCAGCTCGGTGGTGATTCCCAGACGTTCGGCCCGCTCGACGGCGCCGCAGTCGGCGTTGTTCACCGCCAGAAGGACCACATCGGCCTGCAGGTCGTCCCGGCGGCAGGCCTCCACCAGGGCTTCGAAGTTGCTGCCCTGGCCTGAGGCCATCACCGCCAGCCGCAATCGCCTGGATGCGGCGATCGGTGATGACGGTGGCTGCGGCCACTGGATGGATCGGCTCTGATCGCTAGGGTCTGACAAAGCGGGCATCGCCTCATGTCCCATCTCTCCATCCTGCCAACGGTTCTGCGCGAGCTTGATCTTCTCGAGGCCGCGCTCAGGGATCTTGGCCTCACCCCTCTCAGGGGCGGCGATCTGCAGGGATTCGCTGAAGATCGCCAGCCTGTTGACCTTTCGGTGAACCTCGCCGACGGCCAGCCCGTGGGATGGCGTCGTCAATCGGACGGCCAGCTGATGCTTGTGGCCGATCTGCAGCGCCTCGGCCGCTCCCATTCGCTGCGCTCGTTGATCGGAGCGATCACCCGTCGCTACGCCGCCCGTCTGGCCCTCCGGGAAGCCGCCAGTTCCCTGGCCGGCGCCCGCGTCGAGATCTCCGTCTGATGGGCTGATTCCGTGGTCGATGTTTTTCTGGATCTGCGTCAACCGCAGAGCCATCGCCTCACGGTCCGTCTGCGTCTGCAGCCAAGGCAACGGCAGCTGCGTTTCCGCCTGCCGGCCTGGACTCCCGGCTCCTATCTGATCCGCGATTACGTCCGTCAGCTCGAGTCGCTGCAGGTGCTTCAGGACGGTGCATCCCTGCCCGTGCGCCGTCTTGAGCCGGCCACCTGGCAGGTGGAGCTCAGCGGCGAGCAGGCGCTTGAGATCCGCTATGCGGTGATGGCCACCGAACTGACGGTACGCACGGCCCATCTCGACCAGGACCATGGATTCCTGCCCCTGGCGGCGATCGTGCTGGAGGTGGAAGGGGAGCGTTGGTCAGCCCATACCCTCACGTTCGCCTTGCCGGAGGGTTGGCAGCCTTTCCTCCCGCTCCCTCGCCTCGAGGATGGTCGCTGGCTGGCACCGGATTTCGATGCCGTCGTCGATGCGCCCCTGGAGGTCGGTCCCCATCGGGCCGAGCACCTCGAGATTCTCGGTGTCCCCCATCGCTGGGTCAGCTGGGGTGACGGCGTGGAGGCCGACCACTGGTTGCAGCAACGCCACCCCACCCTGTTCAGCGACGTCGCAGCTGTCTGCGCGGCCAGTTGTCGGCTGCTGGGGGTTCCGAAACCTGCCAGCGACGATTATCTGTTCGTGCTTCACCTCCTGGAGGACGGCTATGGCGGCCTGGAGCATGACAACGCCAGCGTGCTGGTTTATGGCCGATCAGCGCTGGAGAGTGCGGATGGCTATCGCCGTTTTCTGCAGCTCGTTGCCCACGAGTATCTGCACCAGTGGAATGTGAGGCGCCTGCGGCCCCGGGAGCTGGCGCCGATCGATTACCACCGTCCCCCGCTCGTTCCCGGGTTGTGGTTTGCCGAGGGGGTGACGAGCTATCTCGATCAGCTGCTGCCGATCGCCGCCGGTCTCTTTGATCCGGCCAGCCTTCTGACCGACCTGGGCGAGGATCTCAGCCGCTATCGCCTCACCCCGGGGCGCGGCGTCCAATCCCTGCGGGACAGTGCCACAGAAGCCTGGGTGAAGCTGTACATGGCCGATGCCTATGCGGCCGACAGCCAGGTCAGTTACTACCTCAAGGGTGCGGTGCTGGCCCTGGTGCTCGATCTGCATCTGAGACGCCATGGCCAGGCCCTGAGTGTGGTCCTGCGGGATCTCTGGCACCGTCTGGGTCGCTGGGGCCGTGGCTACGGCGAGGACGACCTGATCGCCGCCTTTGCGGCCCAGGCGCCCGATCTGGCCACGTTGCTGCCGCAATGGCTCGGCAGCCTGGTGGATCCCGATCTTGATGGCTACCTGGCGGATGTGGGCCTGATTCTGCAGTCGGAAGCTGGGACCGATCCCTGGCTCGGTCTGGTGGCCCGCTCTGAAGGAGCCTCCCTGCTGGCCCAGCGGGTCCATCGCGACGGTCCGGCCGGTTGTGCGGGCCTGATGGTGGGGGATGAGTTGCTGGCGCTCGATGAGCGGCGCCTGCACACGCCTGAACAGCTGATCTCCCGCGCCAGGCCTGGGAGCGAGCAGCGTCTGCTGATCGCTCGTCGCGGCACGATCCGGACCCTGGTGCTCCGCCCGCAGCCTCCGCAACCCAGGCGGTGGCAGTTGCTGGAGGACCCCCAGGCGTCGAGCCCGGCGCTGGAACGCCGTCGCCAATGGTTATCGCTGGAGCCTGCCCCGGGCTGACCAGCACCCTGGCCGTTCTTCCACGTGGTGGGGGGCCAGAGGGCAGAGACTTCAGATCAGGGGCGAGATCGGCTTCTGGTGCTGCCCGTAGATCAGCCCGTGCAATTCAGGATCCTCCATGTGGCGCAGGATCCGGCCGGGGTAGTCGAGCTTGCCGTTGTAAAGGTAGGCGAGGGTGGCCAGGGCTTTCACATCAGCAGGCCCGGCGCTGAGCTCGGGCGTGCGCTCGATCGGCAGCTCAAGCTTTCTGGTCAGCCTGGCGAACTTGCGCACCAGAACCCTGACGTTCTCATCGGGATCGAGCAGCTGATCAACGGCGGCATGCTTCTCAGCCTCGCTGGCGTTGCGGCTCAGGCGACCCTGGATCACCAGTTCCTCGAGGCTGATCTGGGCGGGGCCATGGGTGCTGATCAGGCCGGAGTGGGCCGCAATCGGGAGATGTTCGCCGGGTTTGGCCAGCTGCACCTCCTCGTAGAGAACAGCGGCGACCAACATCGGGTTGACCTTCAGGCGCGCACATTCCTGGAGCAGGGTGGGCCGGACTTCCTTGAGCAATCCGAGGGTCTTCCGGCGCAGCGGCCTGAACTGTCCGACGCCTTCGAAGAACAGCTGGGCCAGGGCTGGCTGGGATCCGTGCACACCGAAGTGACGCTCGAGGATCACCAGCTCCTCCGGAGTGAAGTAGGAGGGCTCTCGCTGGGAAACGGCGGGAAGGGTTTCGGGGCTGCCTTCCGAGTGGAGAGTCCGCTGGCTCTGACGAAGTGGGCTGTGACTGGCTGGCGGGATCAGCGTCGCCATCAAGCCCAGCCCGAGGGTGATCAGGCTGAGGGTCGACAGGACGGGGACGGGCCTGGTGCTGGGCCTGTCCAGGGCAGGGAGCTCTGGTTTCCGGTTGGAGCCTGCCATCGAACGACTGCAGTACAGAGCGCCGGAGAGATCCGTCAACTTTAAGCTTCCCCACCGATTTGCTCCCGTACGGGCTACCGCTTGTGTGCCTGTC
>CAIXOZ010000103.1 GCA_903921295.1 uncultured cyanobacterium
CCTATACAGCATTTCCAGTGCTGCGCCTTCGACCACTCGGCCACCTCTCCAGCGGCTGATTGGGGCATCGATTGAGCGTAGCAGGGGGCGCTCAGCCGCACATCCGCTGGCCACCGGGCGGTGCTCCCGGGGCCACGGCGGGGCCGGCGCTGGATGGGGCTGGACGCCTCCCCATGCCCGGGGACCAGTCGTGGTGCAGGAGAATCCCGGACAGATCAAGCCCTCGTCATGGCCCGCCAATTTCCGATCACGGTGCACTGGCGCCAGGAGAACCGCACGATCCAGCACCTGGTGACTGAAGGGGATTACATCCTGCGCAGCTTCGAGATCCAGGGCGATCCTTTGCCGTTCAGCTGCCGCAACGGCTGCTGCACCGCCTGTGCTGTGCGGGTCGTGAACGGCAGCATCGATCAGCGCGAAGCGCTCGGACTGTCCCGGGAACTGCGCGCCGAAGGCTATGGCCTGCTCTGCGTGGCCAGGGCCACCGGTCCCCTGGAAGTCGAGACCCAGGACGAGGACGAGGTCTATGAGCGCCAGTTCGGGCGCCACTTCGGGCGCGGGCGGGTGCGCTCCGGTCTGCCGCTCGATGAGGAGTGAACCGGAGGGTCGCCGCCCGGCGGGTCAGCAGCGGTTGGGGGGCCGTCACCACGAGCTGCGCAGACCCAGGCCCTCCTGTCTCCTCCCCCACCCGACCTCCCGCTTCCCGTCATGACCGAGCAGACCCTCACCAACACCGAGACCCCCCAGGGCATCAGTGATCGGGCCGCCGCCGCCAGCGGTCTGGCGACCAGCACCCTCGAGGGCCTTGCGGCCGTCGCCCGGGCCGCCGCCGAGGCGGGTGGGCGGGAGCTGGCGCAACGCTTCGGCCATGTCAATCAGATCCGGGAGAAGGGTCGCGCCGGCGACCTGGTCACCGAAGCCGATCTGGCCGCGGAAGCGGCCGTGCTTGCCGTGCTCGAACGGGAAACCCCCGACCTCGGGGTCCTGGCCGAGGAAAGTGGACGCCGCGAACGGCCCAGCCCACTGCAATGGTGCGTCGATCCCCTCGATGGCACCACCAATTACGCCCACGGTTATCCATTCTTCGGCACCTCCGTGGGCCTGACCTGGAACGGCCAACCCCTGCTGGGCGCCCTGGCGGTTCCCGCCCTCGACCAGCTCTTCTGGGCCGCGCCCGGAGCGGGAAGCTGGTGCAATGACCATCGCCTTCAGGTCAGCGATTGCCAAGCCCTCAGCCAGTCGTTGCTGGTGACCGGCTTCGCCTACGACCGCCACACCCGCCTCGACAACAACTACGCCGAATTCGCCTGGTTCACCCATCGCAGCCGCGGCGTCCGTCGCGGTGGTGCTGCTGCCGTGGACCTTGCCTTTGTGGCCGCCGGTCGTCTGGATGGCTACTGGGAACGGGGACTGTCGCCCTGGGATCTCTGCGCCGGCGTGGTGCTGGTGGAACAGGCCGGTGGCCTCGTGAGCGCCTACGACGGCGGACCGCTCGCGCTGGCCTCGGGGCGGCTGATCGCCTGCGCGCCCGGGCTTCAGAACGCCCTGATCGAGGGCCTGAAGGCGTGCCGTCCCCTGCCGGGAGCCAGCTTCGGAGCTCCGGAACTCGATCCAGCCTGAAGCGATCGTCGGTGCGGGCCGTCATCACTCCATAGGATCGCCCGATCTTCCGCTCACCCAGGATCGCGATGGCCCTGCAACCCGCCGCTGGCACGCGCGATCTCAACCCTGGTGAGGTTGATCGCAACCGGCGCCTGAGCGAGCGGCTGGCCGGTGTCTACCGCCTCTGGGGATACGAGGAGGTGGCACCGCCGACGGTCGAGCGGCTCGACACCCTGGCCGCGGGGGGCGGCATCGACGCGGCCGAACTGGTCCAGCTCGCCAGCCATGAGCCGCTGGCCCTCCGCCCGGAGATGACCGCTTCGATCGCCAGGGCGGCCTGTACCCGCATGGCGACCAGGCCCAGGCCACTGCGGCTCTGGACGAGCGGCCTGGTCTTCACCTCCGGCCGCGCAGACAACGGCGGCCAGCGCATCCAGGAGCGTCTGCAGAGCGGGGTCGAACTGCTCGGTCAGTCAGGGCCGACGGCCGATGCTGAGCTGATCCGGCTGCTGCTGGCGGCGAGTGCCGCCCTTGGCCTGGATGCCTCGGTTCATCAACCGACACTGCTGGTGGGCCACCATGGCCTGCTCGAAGCCCTGCTCACGGGCGTGCCCGAATCGCTGCAACGGGCCTGTCGTCAGGCACTGACCGACCTCGATCCCCTGGCCCTGGCCGCTCTGCCGCTCGACCCGCAGCGCCTGGCGCAGCTGACGCAATGGATCCGTCTGCGGGGGGAACCGGAAGCGGTGCTGAAGCAACTCGGCGGAGCCCTCGGCCAGCACGACCTGCTCGAGGTGCTGGGGGACACCCTGGCCGGTGTTGCCGAAGCGGCGCGCAGCCGTGGCGTTCGCCTGCAGCTTGATCCCACCTTCCAGCCCCACTTCGCGCTTTACGACGGACTGGTGCTGAAGCTGGTCTGCCAGGGCCCGCATGCCCCTGTGGAAATCGCCAGCGGCGGGCGCTACGACGCCCTGGTCGGACGTTTCAGCCTTAATCAACCCGGCGTTGCAGCCACCGCCGCAGGGGTGGGCTTCAGCTTCGATCTCGATGCGCTCCGGGAGCTTCTGGCCGGAGACCTGCCGGAACCGGAACGTCCGATCCTGGTGGCCTACGGCGCGAACGGCCAGGTGCACCGGGCCCTGGATCGGCTTGAAAGCCTGCATCGCGAGGGTCGTCGCGCCGAACTGCTCAGTGAGCCGATGCCGGACCGCGCCAGCGCCGAGCAGCTGGCGCGGGAACGCGGTCAGGCGACCGTGGTCTGGATCGACTGATCCCTAGGATCCGCCCAGATGTTCTGAACTGATGGCCCACACGATCGTCACCGATGTCTGCACCGGGGTGGCCGATTGCGTGGACGCCTGCCCCGTGGCGTGCATCAACCCCGGCAGCAAGCCCAATGCCCAGGGCCATCCCTACTTCTGGATCGACTTCGACACCTGCATTGATTGCGGTATCTGCCTCCAGGTCTGTCCAGTGGACGGGGCGATCCTGCCCGAGGAGCGCCCCGATCTGCAGCGCCGGGGCTGAACGCCTCAGAGGGCGGCGTTTCTGATCCGGGCCCAGTCAGCCGTTCAGGCCCTCCCTAGACAGGCACCAGCAGAGCTGGGGTCATGTTCCTGAAGACAAAGGAGGACGGATCGCTGCTGGAGGTCCTGAACCTGCGGCAGCTGATGGATCCCTTCGCCCAGGCGGTGGAGGGACGACTGCATGCCGGCGAGGAGCTTCAGGACCCGGCCGCGATCGCCAAGCAGGAGCTGGTCTTCCCGTCGGGAGAACAGCTGCCGCGCTGCTGGCTCGATCCGGCCTACGCCTGTCACTGAGGCGGGCGGGTCGGTTACCTGCCCATCACCTCCCCTTGGCTTCGGCGCCGTCCTGGGGGACATTGGCGGGACATCGCTTCCAAGAGCCGTGGTGCTGCAGGCGGAACAGGGTCAGATTCAGATCCACACCGAAAACATCTTCCCGATCATCAAGAAGGCCGTGTATTCCGGCCATGAGGTGTTCCTCCGGGAACTGATCTCCAACGGCGTCGATGCGATCAGCAAGCGGCGGATGGCGGCGATGGCTGGAGACTGCCGCGAAGGCGATGAGGGCAAGATCTCCATCGGGATCGATCGCGAAGCGAAGACGGTAACGATCAGCGACAACGGAATCGGCATGAGTGCCGACGAAGTGAAGCGCTACATCAACCAGGTGGCCTTTTCCAGTGCCGAGGACTTCCTGGAGAAGTACAAGCAGGAAAACGACGCAATCATCGGCCACTTCGGGCTTGGCTTCTACTCCAGTTTCATGGTGGCGGCCCAGGTGGAGCTGATCAGCCTCTCAGCGCGCGAGGGCAGCGAAGCTGTGCGCTGGAGCTGCGATGGCTCCCCCAACTTCAGCCTCGAATCCGGGGAGCGCTCTGAACCAGGCACCGACGTGATCCTGCACCTTCAGGAGGAGGAGCTGGAATACCTTGAGCCAGCACGGCTCAGGCAACTGATCACCACCTACTGCGACTTCCTGCCGGTTGCGGTGGAGCTGGAGGGTGAAATTGTCAACAAACGCGAAGCGCCATGGCGCCAAAGCCCCCGAGATCTCAGCGACGAGGACTACATCAACCTCTACCGCTATCTCTATCCCTTCCAGGGTGATCCGCTCCTGTGGGTCCACCTGAATACCGACTATCCCTACAATCTGCAGGGAATCCTGTACTTCCCGCGCTCCAGTGGACGCGCCGACTGGGAAAAGGGAGAGATCAAGCTCTATTGCAACAACGTTTTCGTCAGCGATTCCATCAAGGAGGTTGTTCCTCGCTACCTGCTGCCGCTCCGCGGCGTGATCGATTCCCCGGACATCCCCCTCAACGTCAGCCGCTCAGCCCTCCAGACCGATCGCCGCGTGCGTTCCATCGGGGGGTTTGTGGCCAAGAAAGTGGCCGATCGTCTCAAACAGCTCCATCGTGACGAGCCGGTGCGTTACGCCGAGCTCTGGGAATCCGTGGCCCCGTTCATCAAGATCGGTGCCATGGAAGATGAGAAATTCGCCGATCAGGTGGCCGATCTGGTGCTCTTCGGCACCACGGCGGCGCCTGCGCCCACGGAGCCCTCGTCGGCCGCTGAGGGAGCGGAGCC
>CAIXOZ010000104.1 GCA_903921295.1 uncultured cyanobacterium
GACAAGCGCACCTATGCCTTCCCGATCGTGTTGCGCTGCGTTTCCTCGGAAGACGGCATGACCGCGGACTGGTCACGCCTGCCCTACGACCTGCTGGAGACGATCTCCAACCGCATCGTCAATGAGGTGAAAGGGGTGAACCGGGTCGTGCTCGACATCACCAGCAAGCCTCCCGGCACGATCGAGTGGGAGTGAGGCGGCTCCGGGCTGGTGGCGACCGCTCCTCTTGGTTACCATCGGCTCCCGACCATCCACCCTTGACGGCTGTCAACGCTCAGGATCCCCAGCTGCAGCGGCGCCTCCAGCAGGACAGCATTCAGCTGGCTGGAAAGACGGTCTACCTGAACCCCTTTCTCTACTGGCGTCGTTTCGACGCCAACACCGACCGCTGGCTGCGTCAGCCGGGTCAGCTGCCTGAAGAGCAGATCCAGGCCAACCGGGTCCGTTTCTATCCCGAGGTGGTCTGGGAAGTGCTGGACCCCGAGACCCTCGCGGTCAAGGACGGTGCTGTGGAGATGTTCCTCAAGACGATGGAACTGATCAGCACCTTCAACCCCGAGTTGACCGCCGGCCATCTGCTCGAGGTTGAGCGCAAGATGGCGGTCACCAAGAAGCTGGCTTTCGAGCGCTGGGTGGCCCGTACCCTGCGTCGGCGGCAACTGGAGGAACTGCGCGAGCGGCGCCGTTTCGATCGCGAGCGCCTCTGGCGTGCCTGGTCTGAGTGGTTCGCTCTCGACACCACACGTCAGGCCCTGCTGCCCTTCACGGCTCTGCTGGTGCTCTCGGCGGCGATCGGCTGGTGGCAGGGTTCCCAGCGCTGCATCGGCTCCGGGCAGGCCGTGGCGCCGATGGAGCTGCCGGGCAGCCCGACCGGTCGGCCCTGAAGCACGGCACAGTAGTGATTGCACGCGCCGGATTCCCCATGGCCGCTGATCCCCTCGACAACCTGCGGCTGTCCCTGATGCAGGACGTCCTGCCGGTGGGCATGGCGATTGTTGAGCGGGCGCGCCGTGGCGGTGTCGGGGATCTGGTGGCTGTCCTCACCGAAACCGACGATCCCCTCAATCAACTGCGTCAGGAGGGCGATCAGGCGGCCCGCAGCGTTCGCCATACGCTCGATCGCGTGCAGCCCGGTCTCGGCAATCCGGTGATGCCGGTTGATGTCCGACCCGCACCGGAGCCGCCGTCTGCCCGTCTGGATCCCCACGCGGAGATCGATGCGCTGCAGCAGACCTTGCAGCGCATTCACGGACGCCTGCTGCTGCTCGATCAACGCCTGACGGAGCACTGAGGGTGGCTCCCCATGCCGCCCGGCGCGGTCAGCGGTTTGCTGGCATGCATCAGCAGCCCACCCAGCTTCTCACCTTCGTGCTGCTGATCAGCGCTGCGATCGTGGCTCGGCTGGCCTGGCTGCAGATCATCCATGGCAGCGAGAACAGGTCCCGGGCTGATGAGAACCGTATCCGCCTCGTGCCCCGAAATCCTGTGCGCGGCCGGATCCTTGATCGTCATGGGGAGGTTCTGGCCACCAATCGCCTCACCTACCGGCTGTACATCCAGCCTGGAGAGGTCAGTGATCGGCAGTGGCCCGGCCTGCGGGATCGCCTGGCCTCCCTGCTCTGGCTTTCGCCGGAGTCGCTGGATCAGAAGCGCCGTTCCCGGGAGGCGGAAGCCGGCTACCGGATCGCCCTTGCCGGTCCGCTCAGTGCGACCCAGGTGCTGCGGTTCCGCGAGCAGGCCCGCCATTTCCAGGGGGTGACCCTCGATCTTGATGTGCTCCGCGCGTACCCGCACGACGCACTGGCCGCCCACGTTCTCGGCTACACCAGCGCGCTCACGGAGGAGGAGTACCACCAGCTCGAAGCCAGCGGCTATCGCATCCGTGATCGCATCGGCCGCAGTGGCGTCGAACGGGTCTTTGAGTCCACCTTGCGGGGTGAATGGGGTGGTCAGCAGCTTGAGGTGAATGCTGCCGGCGAGGTGCAGCGGGTGCTCGGTGAGAAGGCCGCGCGTTCGGGCCAGGATCTGAGACTGACCATCGATCTACCCCTGCAGCTGGCTGCTGAGCGCGCCCTCGATGGTGTGCGCAAGGGAGCGATCGTGGCGATGGATCCCCAGACGGGAGCGATCCGGGCCCTGGCCAGTCGTCCCACGTTTAATCCGAATGTGTTCTCAGATGGTCCCACAAGCCAGCAATGGCTCGATCTGAGCCGGCCTGAAGCGCCGATGCTGAACCGGGCCTTCCAGGGTTTTCCCCCCGCCAGCACCTTCAAGGTGATCACCACCATCGCTGGCCTCGAATCCGGGCGGATGGGGGAGTTCGACACGCTGCCGACGGTCCATTCCTTCTGTTACGCCGGGCTCTGCTATGGCGATCACGCCGGCACCCGGGGAGCGATCGGTTTCACGCGCGCCATGGCGGTCAGCAGTAACAGCTTTTTCTACCAGCTGGGGCTGAAGGTGGGCCCCGATGAGTTGTTCAAGGCGGCGCGGCGCCTCGGCTATGGCTCTCTGACCGGCATTGAGCTCAAGCAGGAGGAAACCAGTGGCCTGCTTGGCGATCAGGCCTGGAAGCGCTCTGTGCTGGATGAGCCCTGGACCCCGGTGGACACGATCACCTCCGCCATTGGTCAGGGGGCGTTGCAGGTGACGCCGTTGCAGATGGCGCGCCTGTATGCCGCGGTTGCCAACGGTGGCTGGCTGGTGACGCCCCATCTGGTCGAACGTGCGACCCCGCGCACCTGGATCGGTCTCAAACCGGTCACGCTGCGGGTGCTGCGGCTGGGCCTGCGCCAGGTGGTGACCCAGGGCACCGGCACGGTGCTCAACGATCCGACCCTGCCCGCAGTGGCAGGGAAGACGGGCACCGGTGAGGATCCGCCACGTCCGGACCACGCCTGGTTCGGGGGCTATGCGCCGGCGGGTCGTCCCACTCTGGTGATCGTTGCCTTTGGGGAGAACAGTGGTGGCTATGGCGGCACTGTTGCAGCCCCGATGGTCAAGGCACTGATGACCACCTGGTTCAAGGGGGCTGCCGTCGCGCCATCACGCTCCAGGCCCTGAGGACGTCACGCCTGCGTTGATCCAGTGATTCAGGCCGCCAGGGTGAGGCGGTCGCCGGCGAGAAGATCGCGGTAATAGCGACGTAGCTGGGCCGTCGCTCCTGCCCAGCCCCAGGCCTCGGCCTCCTGGCGGGCCGCCTGACGCAGGGCCTCCCGTTCCTCCGGGTTGCCGAGCAGGCGCCGCACCGCCGCCTCGAGGCTGCCGGGCTGGTCAGGCTCGTAGAGGCAGCCGTTGAGACCATCGGTGACGATGTCGGGGATGCCACCGCGGTTGGCCCCGACCACCGGACAGCCGGCGGCCATTGCCTCCAGCAGCACCAGGCCAAGGGTTTCGGTGCTGGAGGGGAACAGGAAGGCGTCGGCACTGGCATAGGCCCCGGCCAGTTCTTCTCCGGCGAGATAGCCCACGAAGGTGGTGGCGGTTCCTTCGAACACCTTCTCCAGTTGCTGGCGATGGGGGCCGTCACCCACCAGGGCCAGTCTGGCGCCCTCCAGTTGATCCAGCACGGGTCGGATCCGCTCGATCTGTTTTTCTGCAGACAGGCGGCCGATGTAGAGCAGCAGCCGACCGGAGTCGCTGTGACCGCCCAACAGTCTGCGGCGCAGGGCATCCGAGCGCAGTGAAGGACGGAACAGGTCGGTGTCGACCCCCCGTTGCCAGAGAGCCGTGTGCTGAATGCCTTTGTCGCTCAGTTCCTGCACCATGGCCGTCGAGGTGCAGAGGTTGAGTCGCGCCTGGTTGTGGGCGGCCTTGAGCAGTTCCCAGAGCAGGGGTTCGAGCATCCCCATGCCGTAGTGCTCAAGATATTTGGGCAGATGGGTGTGGTAACTGGCGACCAGAGGAATCTGCTTGGTCCTGGCCAGCCAGATCCCGCCCAGGCCGAGCACCGCCGGATTGACCACGTGCACGAGGTCCGGTTGGAACTGGTCCAGGGCTTCCGACACCGCCGGTCTGGGCAGGGCCAGTTTCAGTTCGGGGTAAAGGGGCAACGGCATCGCCGGCACCCCCAGGACCCGGGCCCCCATGTATTGCTCGGGGGCCCCCTCCGGACACACGATCAGCACCTCATCGCCGGCGGCGACGAGGTGCTCCACGGTCTTGGTGAGACGGGTGACGATGCCGTCAACCTTCGGAAGGAAGGTTTCGGTGAAGAAGGCGATCTTCAACGGGACTACCGGCGCGGGGTGATCGGATCAGGGCGCCTGGATCGCGGCAGCCTGGGTTTTGGTCCAGGCGGAGACACAGGGGATGCGGGAGCGATCGCATCGATCGGCCCAGCGACGTGCCACATCCACGACCTCACTGAGCAGGCCGTCATCGAGGGTGGTGGGTTTGAGGCCCAGTTCAATGAAGCAACGGTTATCGACGATCAGGTCGTTTTCCACAGCTTCCTTGCGGGGGTTGGGCAGGTAATTGACGGCCGCACCGGTCAGGTCGGCCACCTTCTGGGCCAATGCCCCCACCTGATGACTTTCGGTCATCTGGTTGAAGATCTTGACCTTATCGGTACTGCTCGGAGGATTCTCCAGGGCCAGTTGCACACAGCGAACGGAATCGCGGATGTGGATGAACGCCCGGGTCTGACCGCCGGTGCCGTGGACCGAGAGGGGGTAGCCGATCGCGGCCTGCATCAGGAAGCGATTGAGCACGGTGCCGTAGTCACCGTCGTAGTCGAAGCGGTTGGTGAGCCTTGGATCGCGACTCGTCTGTTCGATGTTCGTTCCCCAGACGATTCCCTGGTGGAGATCGGTGATCCGGATGCCGTCGTTCTTGTTGTAGTAGTGGAAGAGCAGCTGATCGAGCGTCTTGGTCATGTGATAGACGCTACCGGGATCCGAGGGGTGCAGGATCTTCTCGGTGAAGCGGGTGCCATCGGGCTGGGGCACTTCAACCGTCAGGTAACCCTCGGGAATGGTGGCGCCGCGATGGGAGCCATAGCCATAGACCCCCATCGTGCCCAGGTGCACGATGTGCACATCGAGGCCGCTCTCGACGATGGCGGCCAGGAGGTTGTGGGTGCCGTTGACGTTGTTGTCGACGGTGTAGCGCTTGGTGGCGCTCGACTTCATCGAGTAGGGAGCGGCCCGCTGCTCGGCGAAGTGAACAACCGCATCCGGGCGTTCGCTGCGGATCAGGTCCAGCAACAGGTCGTAGTCCCTGGCGATGTCGAGCCCGCTGAACCGGATCTCCCGCCCTCCGGTCTCGGTCCAGGCCCGCAGTCGCTCCTGGATCGTGGCGATCGGGGTGAGGGATTCGACCCCGAGGTCGATGTCGATCTTGCGCCGGCTGAGATTGTCGACGATCAGCACGTCGTGGCCGGCATCCGCCAGGTTCACCGCACACGGCCAACCACAGAAGCCGTCGCCGCCGAGAACGAAAACCTTCACCCGTGACTCCTGCTGTTCGAGCACATGCTCCGAAGGCAAGCTACTACAGGCGTTCGGCGCCGCTGCTGCGGATGTGGTCCCGGCCCTCAGCTGATGCCCGCGGCAACGGCCACCATCAGCAGCACAAGCGCTGCGCCACCGATCACCAGCAGCTGGGTGGAACGACTGGTCGGGCCGCCGGCGTCCATCACTTCCATGCGCGGCTCCTTGGCGAAGGCGTTCAGGCGTCCGCCGTCTTCTTCGGTGACCTGCATGACGAGGCTGCGTAGGTCAGGCGACCTTACGGGTGTTGAAAGGGTCTGGCCGCGTCCTGATCAAGAACGTCATGGCCTGTCAGATCCGATCCGGCCCTGGGTGGGCGAACTGGGTGAGGCGAGTGCACGCACGGGCAGGCGGCCGGCGAGGAAGGCCTGGCGTCCGGCATCGGCGGCCAGAGCCATCGCCCTGGCCATGGCGGCCGGCTGGCCCGCCAGGGCGATCGCACTGTTGATCAGCAGGGCATCAGCCCCCATTTCCATCGCCTGGGCCGCCTCACTGGGAACGCCGATGCCGGCATCCACCACCACCGGGACCCGGGCGTTCTCGATGATGATCGCGATGTTGGCCGCGTTGCGGATTCCCTGCCCGGAGCCGATCGGCGAGCCGAGGGGCATCACGGTGGCGCAGCCCGCTTCTTCCAGGCGCTTCGCCAGCAGGGGGTCGGCGTTGATGTAGGGCAGCACCGTGAATCCCTCCCTGACCAGGATCTCCGCAGCCTCCAGCGTGCCGATCGGATCCGGCAGCAGGTGGCGACTGTCCGGGATCACCTCCAGCTTCACGAAGGTGTTGTCCTCCTGGCCGGCCAGCCGGGCCAGCTCCCGTCCCAGGCGTGCCACACGCACCGCTTCCTCGGCGGTGCTGCAGCCCGCTGTGTTCGGCAGCATCCAGATTCTCTGCCAGTCGATGGCCTCCAGGAGCCCCTGGTGACCGTCGGCGCCGCTCTGGACCCGCCGCACCGCCACGGTGACGATGTCGCAGTGGCTGCTCTCCAGGCTGGCCTGCATGGCGGCCAGGGAGGGATATTTCCCGGTGCCGGTCATCAGGCGGCTGCGGAAGGAGCGTCCACCGATCACCAGCGGCGGATCCTGGATCACGGCCAGGGAATCGGTGGGCGGGCCCTCGTTCACTGCCGCCGGCTGGTTGGTCTGGAGATCGTTCACCACGCTCGAGATTGCGATGCGGACTCTCCCGGTGCTGCACATCCGGGATCCTGCTGCGAACGTACAGCCGGGATGAACGCTGAGGTCCCATCCTGACTACTCTGGGGCCGATCTTCTGGCCTCCGCCATGCCCTGGCTTCTCGCTGCTGTGCCGCTTGCGGTGGGAGGCATGGTGCCTTTTGTGGCTCCGGCTTCCACCACGCCCGCAGCAGCAGCAGCTGTCTTTGAGCAGGAGCTCGCTCCTGTGGAGACCTTTGATCCAGAGGCCCGGGCCCGGCTGCTGGTCAAGGAGCTGCCGCGTCAGTGGTCGGGGACTTATCTCAATTTCCAGTCCCAGGCCAGGGTTCCCGTCACCTTGCAGATCGCTTCGCTCACCCCTCTCGGCCAGATGATCGATCTGCGGGGGCAGATGACGGTGGCTGGCGTCAGTACGCCCATCCAGGGCAATCTGAACGCCAAGTCCGACCAGTTGGATGTGCTGCTGCTGGGCAGGACGGAAGCGGCCGGTCTTGAGCCGGGTGGCGAATTCCAGGGCCTTCAGGGTCTGAGCCTGATGGGTTGGTCCTCCTCGCGCCTGACGTCACCCGGTGGGCGGTTGGATCTCAGTCCGGTCGGTGGGTCGTTGAAGCCAGCGGCCCGGAATGGGGGCGGGATGCGCTGAGGGCTTCGAGGGGAAGGAGCGGAGCCCGCTGCCGGTCGCCTCAGTGATCGTGTCGGCGACGTCACGATCGGCTCGGCTGTCATGTGTGCCTGCGAGCCGTTGCTTTCGCCGGCAGCTCACGGATCAGGCAGCTTCCCCGAGCTGACGGACCAGGCGTTTCAGGCGTTTGCTGGCGGTTTTGTTGCCGGGATCCAGCTCAAGGGTGCGCTCGTAGGAGCTCCGGGCTTCCTCGGGGTTCTGTTGCTTCTCCAGGGCATAGGCCAGGTTGTTGAGCGCCACCGGATAGTCCGGTTTGGCCTTCAGGGCCGTGCGGTAATGACGGATCGCCGCCTTGTAGTTGTTCTGGGCAGCCAGCGCAAAGCCCAGGGCGTTTTCGATCACGGCCTGGGCTTCAGGTGGCTCCTTGGCGGCTTCAGCCCGCTTCAGAGCCAGCTTGAGGTTGTCGGCAGCCTGGCCGTACAGGCGCTTGCGCAACTGCACCGAGGCCAGCTCGTAGAGAGCTGCAGCATCCTTGGACTGCCCTGCGCCCTCGGCTTCCAGCCGGGCGAGAGCGACTTCATCACGACGAACGCGCCAGATCTGACGACCAATGAGCACGGCGGCGGCGCCGAGCAACAGGATCAGACCGATGAGGTAGGCCTGGGGGAGCAAAGGTTCCATCAGGCCTGTTTAGCAGGGGCAGGGACGTTTCAGGCCTGGATTCAGGACTTGGCGGCTCCGACCACGGCGCTGAAGCTGCCGGCATCGACAACGGCGAGCTGGGCCAGCATCTTGCGGTTCAGACGCACGTCGGCCTTCTTCAGGCCACCCATCAGGCGGCTATAGCTGACCCCATTGATGCGGGCAGCGGCGTTGATGCGGGCGATCCACAGGCGACGGAAGTCACGCTTGCGGCGGCGACGATCCCGATAGGCATTGCAGAGGGCTTTCATCACCCGCTGGTTGGCTGTACGGAACAGCGAGCCGTTGCCGCCACGGAAACCCCGGGCTAGGCGAAGAATCTTGTTACGACGTTTACGGGCAACATTGCCCCTCTTGACGCGAGCCATGGATTTCGGTGTTCAGTGAGGTTCAGGCTTGGCAGCGCAGCCGGTTCAGGCGCTGTAGGGGAGCATGCGGGCCACGTTGTCGGCATCACGCTCATCAACCACGGCCATCGTGCCCAGGTGACGCTTCCGCTTCGGGCTCTTGTGGTCGAGCAGGTGATTGCGGAAGGCGTGCCGGCGCATGAACTTGCCGCTGCCGGTGGCTTTGAACCGCTTCGCGGCTGCTTTGCGGGTCTTCAGCTTCGGCATGGTCTGGCGGCTCGGGCACAAACAAGCAAAGTACGACGTCAGCCTCCCTTTCGCCAAGTCATCCGCTGTTCTGAGCCATGACCCAGCCCCCATCGCGTCGGTTCCGCCGGAGTCCCGCACGCTCTGACGCCGATCGGACCGCCCTGCTGCTGACCATGCTGGCGCTGTTGTTGCCAGCGCTGGCCCTCGGTTGTCGGGCGTCGTCGACGGGAGAGGCTTCCGGTCAGGCGCTTCCGCTCCACTGGCCGGTGGCCCCGCCGCCGGCGATCCGTTCGCAGGCACCGCTGCTCTGGGTGGCCCTGGCCGCCCACCTCGGACCCGCTCCCGTTGCGGTGAGCGCCTCCAGCCAGGAAACGCTGCTGCTTGAGGCCGGCAGCGGCCAGCTGCGGCTGCGTGACGCCGCGGGTCAGCGGTGGAGCGGCCCCCGGCTTGTGATCGGCTGGCGGCTGTTGCGGATGCCGCGGCCCCTGCGTTGGCAGCGCAGGGTGGTTGGGCCCTTTCCCAGTTACGAGAGCGCTGAACGCGCTGCCCAGCGCTGGGGGGTGTCCGGACTGGCGATTGCTCATCCCCGCGACTGGGAGGTCTGGGCGCCGGCGGATCGGCCTCTGCCGAAGGCGTTCGCGTCCCGGCTGGAGCAGGCCAGCGTCAGCCAGCAATGGCAGCCCCAGCTGCAGCGCGACGGCCGTCGGCTGGCGCTCACCGGCCCCCTGCAGATCGAGGCGCCGGGTGGACTCCGCTGGCAGGGCGGTGTGCATCGTGGCCCTTTCCGGCTCCAGGCGGACGCCCTGGGTCGCTGGACCCTTGTGGAGCAGGTGGCGCTCGAGCGTTACCTCGAAGGGGTGGTGCCCCATGAGATCGGTGCCGGCGCCCCCGCGGAGGCTCTGGCGGCCCAGGCCGTGCTCGCCCGCACCTGGGCCCTGCGCAATCAACAGCGCTTCCGCGTGGATGGCTACCACCTCTGCGCCGACACCCAGTGCCAGGTCTATGGCGACCCCCGTCAGGCCAGTCCGGCCGTGCGAGAGGCGATCCGGCGGACGCGCGCCCAGGTGCTGACCTGGAACGGCCGGCCGATCCAGGCTGTGTATCACGCCACCAATGGCGGCATTGCCGCCGGTTTCGACGAGGCCTGGGGAGGCGAACCCCTTCCCTATCTGCGGGCGGCTGCGGATGGTTCCCCATCCTTTGCCCGGCGTTTTGCGGTGCCGCTGCAACCTCTCGCTCGCCTCAGGAGCCTGCTGGCAGAAGGGGGCGGCGCTTACGGTGCCGACCATCCACGGTTCCGCTGGCGTCGATGGCTGAAGGCGCGGCGTCTGGTGGTCCTGGAGCGGGGGCCGAGCGGACGGGTGCTTTCCCTGGCGATCGAGCGGGTGGGGGCTCCACGCCTGGTGCTTGAGCGTGATGCGATCCGTCGCCAGTTCCCGGAGCTGCCGAGCACCTTGTTTGAGCCGATCGCGGAAGGGGGTGACCGCTGGCGGCTCGAGGGGGGTGGGTTCGGCCACGGTGTCGGCCTCTCCCAGGCGGGTGCCCTTGATCTGGCCCGTCGCGGCTGGAGTGTTTCCCGGATCCTTGCGCACTACTACCCAGGTACCGAGCTGATGCCCTTGGGGTCCCTGGCCGGCGACCCTTAAAGTTGCCTCATCTTCGGGCGATCCCATGGCTGCGGGCGGCACCGTCACCGATCGCCGTCGTCCGAAGGCAGCGCTGTTCATGGTCGGCTGTCTGGCGGCCGGTCTCTTTCCCCATTGGTTGCCGTCGGCGCTGCGGCTGGTTCCTGCCCTCAGCCTTGCAGTGCTGCTCGGCGCCTACAGCGTTCGCACGGTCATCCTCCAGGCGTTCCGGGAGCCCCTGGTGGCCCCCGGCACCGGCGGCGACACCGACCCCCTGCCGTCCGTTGATGTGGTGGTGGCTGCCCGCGATGAGCAGGCGGTGATCGTGCGTCTGGTCGAGCGGCTGCTCGCCCTGCGCTATCCGAGCGAACGCCTCAGTCTCTGGATCATCGACGACGGCAGTGAGGACAGCACCGGCCCTCTGCTCGATGAGCTGGTTCAGCGCCATAGCCAGTTGCGGGTGATTCATCGGACCCGTGATGCCGGTGGCGGCAAGTCGGGGGCCCTGAACACCGTTCTTGTCCAGCTTCAGGGCCGCTGGATGTTGGTGCTCGATGCCGACGCCGATCTGCAGCCCGAAGCTCTGGAGCGGGCGGTACGCCATGCGGAAGCCGGTGCGTTCGGCGCTGTCCAGCTGCGTAAGGCTGTCGTCAATGGCGACCACAACCTGCTCACCCGCGCCCAGGCGATGGAAATGGCTCTGGATGCCGTGATTCAGGGCGGCCGCCTCGCCCACGGGGGCGTCGCGGAACTGCGGGGCAATGGCCAGCTGCTCCGCCGGGAGGCGGTGATCGGCAGTGGTGGGTTCAATGAAGCCACCGTCACCGACGATCTTGATCTCAGTTTCCGGTTGCTGATCCACGGCCACGCCATCGGCCTGCTCTGGGATCCGCCGGTGCAGGAGGAGGCGGTGCTCACGTTGTCCGCCCTCTGGCGCCAGCGCCAGCGCTGGGCTGAGGGAGGCCTGCAACGCTTCCTTGATTACACCCCCGACTTCTTCAGCGACCGGGTCAGTGGTTCCCAGCGTCTCGATCTGCTCTGCTTCTTCCTGCTGCAGTACGTGCTGCCGGTGATGGCGGTGGCCGATCTGCTCGGAGCCCTGCTCACGCTCACCAGCCCCACGATCTGGCCCTTCTCGATCGTGGCCTTCGGTCTTTCCGGGCTCTCGATCCTGGCGGGTTGTCGTCGCCAGGCCGAGGGACCCCCGCTGCCGGCGATCACGCCCTTCTCCCTCGCCCTCGGCATTGCCTACCTGGGCCATTGGTTTGTGGTCATCCCCTGGACCGGTCTGCGCATGGCTCTGCTGCCCAAGCGCCTGGTCTGGGCAAAGACCCTGCACCTGGGCGATCCCCAGACTGTCCCCCCCGGTTGATGCTCAGGCGGCGGCGCCACCGTCCTCGATCGGTTCATCGAGGGTGATCACCTCGCCATTGAAGAAGTCGGCCAGTCGCCTGGCCTTCTCATCGAGTTGCTGTTGCTGACGGTTGTCAGCGGTTGGTTGGCTTGCGGCGGTCGGTGGAGCGGTTTGCTCCTTGGGGTCTGGCGCTGCCGGCCGGGCCGTTGTCTGGCGAGCGGCCGGCTCGGCTTCGATGGCCCTGGCAGGAGCCTGGGCCTGGGTTGGCGTGCTGTCGGGGTCGCTGGCTGGGGCGATGCTGCTGGCAGCCGTGACCGCCGGCTCTGGGGCTGGCGGTGCGGAGCCGTCGGCCGTGGCGCCTTGGTCGGCAGACCCCGAACCGTGACTGCTGGCAGGCGTCCCGGGGCTGGGAGCCGGTGGCGCCGGCGTTGGGGTCGGTGCGGCGGCCTGGAGGGTGGTTGGATCGCCTCCTTCGAGCACAAGCTGCCTGGGGCTGCCGAGCGCCTTGCCGATGGCTGTTTCGAGGAGCGACAGGCGGCTCTGCACCATCGGCATCCAATTGCTGGAGACCCGGACCACCGCCCGCTGGCTGTCCAGCCGCACGAGCATCGCCTGCTGGGAGAGCAGCATTCGTGTTGATGGCAGCTCGAGCCCGCTGAGGATCTGTTGCCAGAGTTCCGCCAGGGATGGCCCTGAGGCGTGGCTTGGCGCCGCTGTCGCTTCGGCAGGAGCCGGCACCGCTGGAGGCGTCGCTGGGGTTGTTGGTGTCGGCCTGGGCTTGGGGGTAGCCATCGCCTGCCCGGCGACTGGGGCGCTGGGCAGGCTGGCGGCCGCCGCTGCTGGAGCCGCCGTTGGTCGCGATGGCTGGGCTGGCGCCTGGCGCTGCGCCGGGGTGGCGGTGGCTGTCAATGGCGGGGTCGTGGTGGCGGCCTGAGGGCTTGCGACAGGGGCCAGCAGCCCGAGCAGCAGCACATCCAGCCAGAGGCGCGGCTGCACGCTCTGGCGCAACTGCTGTTCACTGCCGCGCAGCTGGCTCTGCCAGAGCAGCAGCCGATCCCTGCCGATCTGTTGGGCCAGCTCGGGCAGCTGATCGCGGAACTGGGGGGAGAAGCCCGTCAGTTCGAGACGATCAGGAGCCACGCAGGCCAGTACAAGATCCCGCAGCAGGGAGGCCAGACCCTGAAGCACCGCCGTCGGCTCCCGGCCCCGGTCCAGCAGCTGCCGGCAGCACTCCAGCAGGGTCAGGGGTTCGGCGGCCGCCAGGGCGGCCGCCAGGCTGAGCAGTTCCTGCTCGGGCACGGCCCCCAGCAGTTCCCATACCGCCAGGGCTTCGATCGGGGCCGGCAGCAGGCTGAGCTGATCGAGCAGGCTCTCGGCATCGCGCAGGCCTCCCTGAGCCCGTTGCGCCACAACATGCAGAGCTTCTGCTGTGATCCCGATCTCTTCCTGCTCGGCGATGAAACGGAGGTGTCCTTCCAGGGACTCCAGGGGAATGCGGCGGAAATCAAAGCGCTGACAGCGCGACAGGATCGTTGGCAGCACCCGTTGTGGATCGGTGGTGGCCAGCACAAACACCACCCGCGGCGGCGGTTCCTCCAGGGTCTTGAGCAGCGCATTGAAGGCTGCCGTCGAGAGCATGTGGCACTCGTCGATGACATAGACCTTCCAGCGCGCCTGGACCGGGGCGAACCGGGAGCGCTCGATCAGATCGCGGATGTTGTCGACGCCGGTGTTGGAGGCCGCATCGATCTCGATCACGTCGAGGGCCTGGCCGGCGGCGATCGCTGTGCACAGGTCGCACTGACCGCACGGTTCAGGGGTGGGACCCTCGCTGTTCAGGCAGTTGAGGGATCGCGCCAGGATGCGGGCACTGGAGGTCTTGCCGGTGCCGCGCGGGCCGCTCAGCAGATAAGCCGGCGCGATTCTGTTCTGCCGCAGCGCCTGGCTCAGGGTGGTGGCGATCGCCTCTTGTCCCACCAGCTGGTCGAAGCGCTGGGGGCGGTACTTGTGGTGCAGCGGCTGGTAGGCCTTGCTCATGGAACGCTGCGCGCGATCGGGTGGTTCGTCCGCTGTCCTGAGGCTACCGGCCCCATCGCTGCCGCTGATTCATTCGGGCGCATCGGCGCCTGTTTCAGCCTCCGGTCCTGGCTGCAGCAGCCGCGAGAGCCGGTGTTCGAGTTCCTCGACCGTGCTCAGCTGATCCGCGAGGGTCTGGGCCGCCAGTCGCAGCTGGCCGAGATTGCCCTCCGCCTCCTGCCCCTCCCAGCGCGCCAGTTGCTGCTCCAGCCGTTGCTGCAACCGCTGGCTCAGGCCATGGAGCTGGGTCAGGGTGCGCTGGGCCAGGGCGCGGCCGCGTTCGATCGTGCCCGGATCGGCCAGACCCTGTTCCACCAGCCGCCGCGCGGCCGCGATCACGACGCCTGGGAGCCATTGCCCGAGGGCCAGAGCCCCCTGGCGGCCCGATTCAAGGGCCTGTTCCACCTGCAGGCTGCGATGGCGGCCGGTCTTGCACCAATGGGCAAAGTGCTCGCAGTTGTTGAACAGCAGGTTGTAGTTCTGCTCACCCAGGCGTGTGAGCGCCCGCCGCAGGGTCAATCCCACCGGTGAGCAATGGGTGTAGGGGACCACGCTCAGGGGCTGGCCGCGGCTGAATTCCTCGCGTGGGCTGCGCAGGATCTGGCGCCCTTCCAGATAGTGGGCGACGGTTCCATCGCCGAGGTCGATGCCGTGGTGATGAAACAGACCGTGCCGGCGGGGAACCTGCAGGTGATCGGCGGCGCTCAAGGCAGGAGAGGCAAGGCTCTGGACTGCGATCAGGCCGTGGCCTGGGAATCGAGACCGAGGGCGCCGGGATGGGTGAGAACCTTGGCCTTGGTGCGCTGGTCCACCAGTTCACGGGTGATTGTGAACGTCTTGACGTCCTTGCGCGAGGGCAGTTCGTACATCAGTTCGAGCATCAGTTCCTCGATGATGCCGCGCAGGGCACGGGCCCCGGTTTTGCGGCGGTGCGCTTCCCTGGCGATCGCTTCGATCGCTTCCGGCTCGAATTCGAGGCGGACATTGTCCATGCTCAGCAGGGTCTGGAACTGTTTGACCAGGGCGTCGCGCGGTTCGGTCAGGATCGCCTCGAGAGCACCGGGATCCAGGGGTTCCAGCACCGCGGTCACCGGCAGGCGGCCGATGAATTCGGGAATCAGGCCGTAGCGCACCAGATCGTCGGGTTCGAGATGGCGCAGCACCTGCGAGGCCTGGTGGTCGCGGCCGCTGCGGGGCCGGCTGCGGCCATCCGCGGGAACGAAGCCGATCGCATTGCGGCCGAGTCGCCGCTGCACCACGTCGTCCAGGCCGACGAAGGCGCCGCCGCAGATGAACAGGATCTGACTGGTATCGATCTGAATGCAGTCCTGGTAGGGATGCTTGCGGCCGCCCTGGGGGGGGACGTTGGCGATCGTGCCTTCCAGCATCTTCAGCAGCGCCTGCTGCACGCCCTCCCCGGAGACGTCGCTGGTGATCGAGGGGTTCTCGCTCTTGCTGGTGATCTTGTCGATCTCGTCGATGTAGATGATGCCCCGCTGGGCCTGATCCACATCCAGGTCGGCCTTCTGCAGCAACCTGAGCAGGATGTTCTCAACGTCTTCACCCACATAGCCGGCTTCGGTGAGGGTGGTGGCATCGGCGACGGCGAACGGCACATCCAGCAGTTCGGCCAGCGTCTGGGCCAGCAGGGTCTTGCCGCAGCC
>CAIXOZ010000105.1 GCA_903921295.1 uncultured cyanobacterium
GGCGTTGATGGCGCCGGATTGTTCAACCCGGCGATCGCCATGGGCTGGATCAGCCACGGCACCGGAGCGGCCCTGCCGCTGCTGGGGGTGGAGATGGTGGCCACCGCCCTGATCGTGTTCACGCTGGTGCTGCGGTCGCGGCCGCGCTCATCCCAGCGCTGAGCGCAGATCCGCTCTGGCCTGCTCCAGTGCTGCCGGCAGAGCCGCACCATCACGGCCTCCGGCCTGGGCCAGATTGGGGCGACCACCGCCACCACCACCGCAGGCCTTGGCCACACCGCCGATGAAGACACCGGCCTTGGCACCGGCGGCGATCACTGCAGGCCCGAAGGCGGCCACCAGGATCACCTTGGCGGGATCGGCGGGATCGGGCAGGCCGCCGAGCACCACGGCGGCGCCAGGACCGAGCCGATCGACCAGACCCTGCGCGGCACTCTGCAGACCCGCGCCCTCCACGCCATCGAGGCGGGTCACCAGCACCTGAAAGGCACCCAGCGCTTCCGCCTGACCCGCCAGGGCCGCCGCCTTGGCCAGGGCCAGCTCCTCCCGGGCCGCAGCCAGGGCCTTGCCGGTGGCCTTGAGTTCATCGGCCAGCTGCGCCACCCGCTCAACAATCTCGCCGGGCTGGGCCTTGAAGCGCTCCCCGAGCTGCTTCACCACGCCGTCGCGCTCATTCAGATAGGCAAGCACCGCCGGTCCGGCCACAGCCTCGATGCGACGGATGCCGGCGGCCACACCGCCCTCGCTGACGATCTTGAACAGGCCGATCTCAGCGGTGTTGGTGACATGGGTGCCGCCGCAGAGCTCCATCGAGACGCCGGGCACATCCACCACGCGCACCACATCGGCGTACTTCTCGCCGAACATCGCCACCGCCCCGGCGGCCCTGGCCTGCTCGATCGCCATCTCCTGCACCTCAAGGCGATGGGCCTCACTGATCCAGCCGTTGATCAGGGTCTCGATCCGCTCCAGCTCGGCGGCCGTCACGGCGCGGGGGCAGTGGAAATCGAACCGCAGCCGTTCAAAGGTGACCAGCGATCCGGCCTGGCCGATGCCAGGGTCGACCACCTGCTTGAGGGCGGCCTGCAACAGGTGGGTGGCCGTGTGATTGGCCTGGGCGCGGCGACGGCAGCTGCGGTCGACCTGGGCCATGACCAGATCACCCACCGCCAGGCTGCCGCGCTCGATCCGACCGCTGTGCACGAACACGCTGCGGTTGCGGCTGACCGCCTCGATCGCCACGATCACGCCGTTGCCATCGGCACCATCCCCGTTGAACACGCCGCGATCGCCGATCTGGCCGCCGCCTTCGCCATAGAAGGGGGTGACATCAAGCACCACCTGCACGCTGTCGCCGGCAACGGCAAGCCCGGCCGGCTCCCCGTTCACCACCAGGGCAACGACGCAGCAGGGATGTTCCAGCGCGTCATAGCCCCTGAAGGTCGTGGGCTGCAGCTCCGAGGCCATCTGCTCAATCGCCCCCTGCAGGGTGAGATCGATGCTCACGGCCGCCGCCTTGGCCCGCTGGCGCTGGGCCTCCATGGCCGCCTCAAACCCGGCCCGATCGACCGTGAGCCCATGCTCCTCGGCGATCTCCTCGGTGAGCTCAAGCGGGAAGCCGTAGGTGTCGTAGAGCTCGAAGGCCTGGGCGCCTGCGATCTGCTTCGGCCTGGCCTCGAGCACGTCGGCCAGGAGCTTCTCGCCCCGCTCCAGGGTTTCCAGGAAGCGGGCCTCCTCCCGTTGCAGCTCCGCCAGGATCACCGCTCGGCGCTCGGCCAGCTGGGGATAGGCACTTGTCATCAGAGCGATCGAGGCCTCGCCCATCGCCGCCAGGAAGGGCTGATGAATGCCGAGCAGACGGCCGTGACGGACGACGCGGCGCAACAGCCGGCGCAGGATGTAGCCACGGCCCAGGTTGCTGGCGGTGACGCCATCGCAGATCAACTGGGTCATGGCACGGGAGTGGTCGCCGATCACCTTGAGGCTGGTTTTGCCCTTCTCATCGAGGGCGCGGTAATCAACCCCCGCCAGGCCTGCAGCCGTTTCGATCAGCGGATAGATCAGATCGGTTTCGTAGTTGTTGGGAACTGCCTGCAGGATCTGCGCCATCCGCTCGAGGCCCATGCCGGTGTCGATGTTGCGGTTGGCCAGCGGCGTGAGGGCACCCTCAGCGTCGCGGTTGTACTGCATGAACACCAGGTTGTAGAACTCGATGAAGCGGGAATCGTCCTCCAGATCGATGCCATCCTCACCGAGTTCCGGCTTGAAGTCGTAATA
>CAIXOZ010000106.1 GCA_903921295.1 uncultured cyanobacterium
ACGCCCCATGCCGCTGCCGGGGCTGAGCACAACGAGGCCGTTCTTGCGCAGAAAATCGATAGTTTGTCCGTTGCTGAGGTCAGCCACGGTCATCGTCCCTACACTTCGCCCGATCGGACATGACGTGGGGGTGAAGTCATCACGGACCTTCAGCGATTGACTGTGTCTCTGCGCGGGGGCGTTCAGCGGCAGAACCGTTGTCTGGTGTTTCAGTTCACCGGCCAACTCGACGCCTATTCAGAGAAGCAGTTTCAGGACTTCATCAACGACCATCGCGGGGCCATGGCCCTGCCCCTGGTGATCGATCTGAGTCGGATCGACTTCATCGACTCCTCGGGGCTCGGGGCCCTGGTACAGCTCGCCAAACAGTGCAACGACGCCGGTCTCGACTTCCGGCTCGTTGGCAATGCCAGGGTCGTGCAGACGATCAAACTGGTGCGGCTGGAGGCCTTCCTCCACCTGCAACCCGACCTCGAAACGGCGCTTGACACGATCGCGGCTGCCTGAATCCTCCGTCTCGGCCGCCTGGTTGGCCGCCCTTCCGATCCAGCCGCCCCGCCAGGATCTCGGGCCGTTGCAGCTCGCCTGGCTGGGTGATGCGGTCTGGGAATTGCATCAGCGCCTGCTGCGCTGTCGGCAACCCGGTCGATCCAATGCCCTCCATCAGGAGGTGGTGGGTGCCGTCAAGGCGGAGGCCCAGGCCCTTGCCCTGGAACGCCTGCAGCCCCTCCTCTCGGAGGCGGAGCTGGATCTCGTGCGTCGTGGCCGCAACCGCGCCGGCCGCGGGCCGCGCAAGGGAGAAGCCGGGATCTATGGGCAGGCCACGGGATTTGAGACAATGATTGGCTGGCTCTTTCTGCAGAACCCCCAGCGTCTCGCCTGGTTGCTAGATCAACTGATAGAGACCGAGATCGGCCCGATTGATCCCTGACCCGTTGCCTGACTGCGCATGAGCTCCCGTTTTGAACGTCGTCCTGAGAAGCGATCCGGGGGTGGCGCAGGTCGCGGACCTGGTAAGCCGGCCCGTTTCAGTGCTCCCCGAGCCGGTGGCGACCGGCCCGACTGGCGCCGTGGCGCAGAGGACGCCAACGCCGGCGAGTGGAGTGGTCGCCCTGAGCGTCGCCCCTTCACCGATCGTGGCCGCCCCGGTGGCGAGCGCTCCTTCAGTGCCCGTCCCCGTGCCGATCGTCCGTCCGGGGATCGTCCCTTCGCGGCCCGCCCCGCCGGCTCCGGCGCCCGCCCGTCCGGGGATCGTCCCTTCGGGTCCCGGCCGTCCGGGGATCGTCCGTTCACCCCCCGCCGTCCCGGGGATCGCCCGACCTTCGGAGACCGTCCTGCCTTCGGCGATCGCCGGGCCGGTGATCGCGGCGGCTCACCCCGCCCCTTCGCCGATCGCGGTGGCGCCCCCCGCGTCTTCGCCGATCGCCCGTTCGGTGAGCGCACCGGCGGTGATCGTCCCTCCCGCGACCGCTCTCCCTCCGACCGCTTCCCCCGCCGCCCCGGCCCCCGGCCAGCGGGACGTCCCGCCTTCCGCGCCGGCGGGGATGATGAGCGTCGTCCCTTTGAGCGCTCCGGCGAGCGCCGTTCCGCCGACCGCTTCCCGTCCCGCGCTCCCTCGCGCTTCGCGCCCCGGGCCGGCGCTGGCGATCGGGCCTTTGATCGCACATCCCGGGACGAGCCGATCGTCGAGGTCGCGCCTGAGGCCGACCGTTTCGGCCAGGCCCCTGCCGACGATCTGATCTGGGGGCGCCATCCCGCCCTGGCCGCCCTGGAGAGCGGCCGACCTGTGCATCGCATCTGGTGCACACCGGAGATGCGCTTCTCTCCGAAGTTCCTGCAGTTGCTGCGCGAGGCCAAGTCCGCCGGCGTCCTGGTCGAGGAGGTCACCTGGGCCCGCCTCGGCCAGATCACCGGTGGTGCCGTGCACCAGGGGATCGTCCTTCAGGCCGCAGCGGCAGAAACCCTCGATCTGCCGACCCTGATCGATGGCTGCCGCGACCTCGGCGAACCGCCGCTGCTGATGGCCGTCGATGGCCTCACGGATCCCCATAACCTCGGGGCGATCGTCCGCAGTGCCGAATCCCTCGGCGCCCATGGGCTGGTGCTGCCCCAGCGCCGCAGTGCGGGCCTCACCGGCACGGTGGCCAAGGTCGCAGCCGGTGCCCTGGAGCACCTGCCCGTGGCCCGGGTGGTCAACCTCAACCGCGCCCTCGACACCCTCAAACAGGAGGGTTATCGGGTGATCGGCCTCGCTGAGGAGGGCACCGTCGGTCTGCATGAGGCTGATCTCGACGGCCCCCTGGTGGTGGTGACCGGTTCGGAGGGCTCCGGTCTGTCGCTGCTCACCCGCAAGACCTGTGATCAGCTGATCCGTATTCCGCTGCGGGGCGCCACCCCCAGCCTCAACGCCTCGGTGGCCACGGCGCTGATGCTTTACGAGATTGCCCGTCGCGGCTGGATGAAGAGCCTGTCCGGCTCCGCTCCAGCTCCCCGGATCGTGAGGCCCCAGCTGCCCGCCCCGGCGCCGCGCGTCGTCCGCAGCGCAGACGAGGCTGACGACCTGACCGATCGCGCCGCCGCTGATGCTGCTGCCGGCGTTACGGCTGCTGACGACGCGATGGCTGGCCCACCCGAGGGAGTGATGGCTGGCACGACCGCAGCCGATCCGGGGTCAGGACGCGATCTGGATTCCATCGCTGACCACCCTGCTGACCAAGCGACGGAGCCGTCAGCGTCGCCCGTGGCGAGCTCGGCCCCCTCAGCAGCGGCTGCTGCGGGCGTCGAGGATCGTGCCGAGGCGGCCCTCGGCGCCGACGCCCATACGGATGCAACGGTGGCGCCCGACGAGCCCGTGACGCCGAGGGACTCCGAAGCTGCGGATGCGCTGGTCGGAAGTGCTGAGGCAGACCTTGCTGAGGCCCCGGCGGCCGCAGCGGCGCCCGTCGCGGCGGCCGGCCTTGAGCTCTCCCTGGCGGCGCCGGTGGTTACACCTGTGTTTCAGGGCAACATCCAACTCTGATCCGCCATGGGCAACCGCGCCATCGCCGCCCACAATGGGGGCCTACGAAGTCCTTCGCTGTGATCCATCCGCTGGTCTGGCCGGTCCGCAGTGTCGCCAACGGCCTTGGCCTGGCCTGGTGGGCCCGGGTCCAGACCAAGGGCCCTGACGTCGTCTACTGGTTCGGTCCTTTCGTGCGCCAGACCAGTCTTCAGAAGGCCCTTCCGGCCTTCCTGGACGAGCTCCGCAGCGAAGCGCCGGCCGCGCTGGAGGTGGCCCTGCAGCGCGGCCGGCGCCATGAACCCTTCACCGAATCCGAGGGCGGCTGAGGGCCCCCCGTCGGAGCCTATCGGCCGCCCGGCGCCCACAGGCGCGGCCCCGGCCGTCATGGCCCGGCAGGACGCCACCGCGACCTCAGCGCTCAATCAGCGACATTCGAGTGCCACGCCACGACCACGCCACGGTCACGCCAGCGCCATGCCGATCTCTGGCTGATAGCGTCGCACCACGCTGAACTGGAGTCGATGGGGATCGCCACGTGGCGGCAACAGCTGGAGAGCGGAGCGATCTCCGCCCGCGAGCTGCTCGAGCTCCATCTCAATCGCATCAATACCGTCGAGGGGCAGGTCCACGCCTTCCTCGAGGTCACCCGCGAACGGGCCCTCGCCGATGCCAGGCGCATCGACGAAGCCCGGTCCGCCGGCGAGCCCTTGCCACCCCTGGCCGGCATTCCTCTGGCCATCAAGGACAACCTCTGCACGCGCGGCATCGCCACCACCTGCTCCAGCCGCATGCTGGAAGGGTTCATTCCCCCCTACGAATCCACGGTCACCGAGCGCCTCTGGAGCGCCGGTGCGGTGCTGCTCGGAAAGACCAACCTCGATGAGTTCGCCATGGGCAGCTCCACCGAGACCTCGGCCTTCGGCGCCAGCCACAACCCCTGGAATCCCGAACGGGTCCCCGGTGGTAGCTCCGGCGGTAGCGCCGCCGCCGTCGCCGCCGGTGAGTGCGTCGGCTCCCTCGGTTCCGACACGGGTGGTTCGATTCGCCAGC
>CAIXOZ010000107.1 GCA_903921295.1 uncultured cyanobacterium
CGCCGTGGCCCTGGCCCTGATCGTGCTGCTGGTGGTTGCCAGCCTGCTGCCCTCCGATCACCGGGGCGAGGTGATGGTCGCCGGAGGGGTCGGTCTGGTGCTGCAGATCATCTGCACCTCCCTCGCCGACTTCTTCGGCGGTGAGGAGGAGGCGGTGGGGCGCCTGGCAACCCAGGGGGGACTGGCCAGCCTGATCTACCTGGAGCTGCTCGATGCGTCCTTCAGCCTCGATGGCACGATCGGGGCCTTCGCGATCACCAACAAACTGCCCCTGATCCTCACGGGCCTCGGACTCGGAGCCCTGTTCATCCGCTCCCTGACCGTGATGCTCACCCGCGAGAAGGCCCTGGAACAGCTGATCTATCTCGAGCATGGTGCCCACTACGCGATCGGTGCCCTCGGCGGCCTGATGCTGCTCGGGGTGGTGCTGACCATGCAGCACCAGCATGTGCCCGAATGGTTGAGCGGTCTGATCGGGGTGGTGCTGCTGGTGCTGGCCCTCTGGGATTCCCTGCGCCACAGCCGCCGGCTGGTCCAGGGCGGACCCGTTGCCGATGGCGCCAACACCGAAGGCTGAGGCGGAGCTCCGTCAGACAGCGCCGTGCGATCAGCCGCAGCGGCGAGGGCCGCTCAATCGAAGCGGAGCTCGCCGCTCACCTTCAGCGCCAGATGATCGCCCCCGGGTTTCAGGAACAGCCCATCGAGCTCCTCCAGGGTGATCGGCGTCAACCAATCCAGCTGACGCAGCAGATGCAGGGCCACCGCATGTTTGGCGCGGCTTGAGCCATCCTCCACCTTGATGGCGATGCCCAGCCCCTCGCCGACACGGCTCAGGCACTGAATCCCCTCGGCGCCGCCCTTGCTGATCACCTGGCCATGGGAGCGGCGCATCAGTTCCGTGTCGAAGCGCCCCTCACCGGCCACCAGATGGGGGTGGGCGAGCATCGCCCGGCTGAGCTGTTCAAGATCCGCCTGCTCACCGGCGCCGAGATGGGCAAACAGCAGCGCCATCTGCGAAAGCTGCAGTTGCAGGGTCGGAGCACCACAGTCATCGCGGGCGCTCAGCAGTTCGGCGGCGGGCAGAGCCAGCAGCTCCGCCACCCGCTTCAGCACCTGCTGCTGCAGGGGATGGTTGGGCTGCAGGTACGACTCCGTGGGCCAGCCCAGCCTCCTGCAGACGGCCAGAAAGGCGGCGTGCTTTCCGGAACAGTTGTGCTCGAGCGGACTGGTGCGACCGGAGGGAACCGGGCACTGCAGTTGCTCCACGTCCAGCTCAGCGGACCAGAGCACCTTGAAGGCCTCACGGGCCTGCTCCGGGGTGCCGGCATGGGACGCACAGGCGATGGCCAGGGCCCGATCCCCCTGGCCACCCTGGTCGGCCGCACCGCTGCCCACAAACACCGTGGCCTGGAAGGGCTTGAGCGCCGAGCGGATGAAACTGGCCTGATGGGGATCGCCGGCCCGCATCAGCACCCGGCCGCGTTTGTCGCAGACCACGGCATGGACCCGATGGCGGGATTCGGCGATGCCATCACGGAGCAGGCGGACCTCCAGGGCCGGCACACCCGGCCGGGAGGAGCTGCCGAAACTGGAAGAGAGAGCCATGGCAAGGCAGCGACGGAAGGGCGCGGCGAGGCGCTGAGGTTCAGAGAGCCTGGCAGAGGCCGAACCCGACCACGAGCAGGGCCGCCAGAACGCCGAAGGCCTGCTGCAGTCGCCGGATCACCGGATCGACCTGATGGCGCAGGACCAGCAGGTCCTGCTGACGCCACTGCAGCGGCTTCTCCCAGATCTGACCGTCGTACCAGCCCGATTCCTCATAGGCCACCCTCTCGGAACGCAGGCGGCGGGCCACATAGGTCCAGCCGAGCCATTGACGCAGGAGCAGCAGCAGCGGGAGGCCCAGAGCCCCCAGGGCGCCCACCAGGGGCAGCAGGGCAGGGGCGGCGTGGCGGAGGGCGACGCTGCCACCGGCCACCAGGGAAGCCAGCGGCCAGAGCAGAAGCCAGCTGATCGCCAGAGGACGCACCAGGGAGGTCGCAGTGGCGGCCGGCCAGGCGAAGAACCAGGACCGGGTCAGCTGGCGGTATTCCTCAAGGGGGCGCTGCTCATGGGGAACCGGACAGGGTGGCCCCTGGTCCTGGCCATCGAGATCAGGGGGAGCCGCCGTCACGGGAGTCAAGCCTGGGATGCCGCCTCGGAGCCTAGATAGGGCTCATGGTCACCGTGACCCCAGAAGGCCTCAAGGTCGTAGTAGCTGCGTTCCTGAGGCGTGAGCACGTGCACGATCAGCTCGCCGTAGTCGAGCAGAACCCAGCGACCTTCGCTCTGGCCTTCGCGGCGCAGGGGCAGCCGACCATGGGCCTCCTCGATCCGATCCTCGACCGAACGGGCGATGGCCCGCACCTGCACATCGCTCAGACCGCTGGCGATGACAAACCAGTCGGCAAGTGAGGACACCGCATCGACGCGGATCAGGCGGATGTCGACAGCCTTGCGGTCGTCACAGGCATCGGCGGCCAGCAGGGCCAGCGCGCGACTGGCCTGGTCGAGGGCCGTGGTCATCGTCACGCCCACACGGGCGGGAGCATCGCTCGCCGCCGAAGCACCGACCTCGAAATCAGCCATAGACGTTCTCACTGGTCACGGACTGGCGCGATCCCTGTTGCTGAGCCATTTCAGCCCGAGCCTTTCCAGCACTCTTGCGCAGCGCCTCCAGCCGGTCCTCGTAGAAGGCCCGCTTCTTCTTCTTGCGGGTGCTCTCAACGAGCTCCTTGAGGGCACCACCCAGGCTCTTGTAGGCATTCGGCAGGCTGTAACCGAAGCGGGTGGCCAGATCGATGGCGCGTTCATCGGCCGCGATCGCCTCGGCGAGCCGCTTCTCGGAATTGTTCTTCAGGTAGAGGCGGTAACCGGCGAACCCGGACAGACCGAGAGCCATCAGCAGCAGCAGCCCGTCCTGGACCCAGAGCTCGCCGATGGCACCGCCGAGGCCGATGGCCAGAGCCGCCATTTCCCAGCCATCCCGGGGGACGGCATCGTTCTGCACCCGCCCGACCTCATGCCAGAAGAGCAGATTGCGGTGATCGAGGGCCAGCCGGTCCCAGGCCTCAAGATCAATCTGAATCTCCATCTCATCACGGCCGATCTCTTCGATCGTCACCAGGGGGGGATCGACCGAGGCGGCGGCTTCAACAAACACCCAGCTCTGCATCTCCGGGGGAAGCAGCCCCTTCAGGCGCTGGAGTTCGCTCATGGACACGACAGAGGCTGACCTGGGCTCACGTTAGCGAGCCTTGCCCCCCTGCCATCGGGGCGCGTGAGAGGCTTGGAGGGTTTGAGTGCCAGGCCCACCCATGCCCCGTCGCAAGGATCTGCGTCGCATCCTGCTGCTGGGGTCGGGGCCGATCGTGATCGGACA
>CAIXOZ010000108.1 GCA_903921295.1 uncultured cyanobacterium
CCTCGGTGGCTTGCAGGAGCGCCTCTGGGTGGAGAGCGGCAGCAGCACCCCCCATCTGCGGGAACTGATCAGTGCACTCCAGACCCTCAGTGGCGCCACGATGCGGGTCTCCCTGGGGGAACTCGCGGGAGGTAAACGGATCCGCCTCCAGTTGGTGGAGGAGCTGGTGGATCAGATTCCGCCACCGGACCTGCCGATGGCCCGGTCAGCGGCTTCCGCTCCAGAGGACGATCACTGATGGTCGCTCCCTCCGCTGCGACGCCGGAGGAGGGATCCGATCCCCTGAGCGTCGCCCTGCACCGTCACTTCGGTTGGGAGCACTTTCGACCCGGTCAGCGTCCTGTGGTGTCCTGCCTGTTGGAGGGGCGCGACTGTCTGGCGGTCCTCCCCACGGGCGGCGGTAAATCGCTCTGTTACCAGCTGCCGGCGCTGGTGCGGGAGGGCCTGGTGTTGGTCATCTCCCCCCTTGTCGCCCTGATGCAGGACCAGGTCAGCCATCTGGAGCGGCGCGGCATCCCGGCGGCCTGCCTGCATCGAGGCCTTGATCCCGGCAGTCGCCGGCAATTGCTGGAGCGGATTCGGCAGCGGCGCCTGCGTCTGCTTTACATCGCCCCCGAACGCCTTCAGGTGGAGGCGACCCGTCAGTTGCTCGAGGACATCCTCGATCAGGGGCAGCTGGTGGCCCTGGCGGTCGATGAGGCCCACTGCATCAGCGCCTGGGGCCATGATTTCCGTCCTGATTACCGTCGACTCGGTCAGCTGCGGGCCTTGTGTCCCGGGGTGCCCCTGGTGGCGCTCAGCGCCACGGCAGCGCCGAGGGTGCGGGCCGACATCATCCGCCTTCTCCAGCTGCGGCGCCCCCTGATTCAGGTGCGCTCGGCCCGGCGCCACAACCTTTCCTATGCGATGCAACGGCGCCCTGAGGATCCGCTGCCCCAGGTGCTGGACGCCATCAGCACGGCCCGTGGGGCGGTGCTGATCTACGCCCGCACACGCCGCTCCGTTGAGCTCTGGGCCAACCGCCTCACCACCGCCGGCGTCGAGGCGATCGCTTACCACGCCGGAATGGACCCCGAGAGCCGCCAGTTGGCTCTCGCCCACTTTCAGGAGCATGTTCAGCCCGTGCTCGTCGCCACCGTGGCCTTCGGGATGGGCGTCGATCGAGCCGATGTCGGGCTGGTGCTTCACCTTGATCTGCCGGCCAGTCCGGAGGGGTATCTGCAGGAATCCGGGCGGGCGGGTCGGGATGGCCAGCCCGCCCGCTGTCTGGTGCTCTTCGATCCCAGTGATCGGATCAGCCTCGGTTGGGCGATCCGCTCGAGCGGTCAGCAGAGCCCACCCGAGCAGCAGGATGCTGAGAGTCAGCGGCTGGAGCTGGCGCAGCAGCAGCTGCGACGCATGGAGGCCGTCGCCGAAGGTGACGGCTGCCGTGAACAGGCGTTGCTCCTGACCGTCGGCGAGATCTGCGAGCCGTGCGGTCGCTGTGACAACTGCCTCGGCGGCAGGCAGCGGCGCGACTGGTCCGAGCGTGTGAGCACGGTGCTCAGCCTCGTGGAGCGTCGGCCTGGACGGGATCTACGCAGTCTGATTGAGTCCCTGGCCGATCAGGAGGGGGGCGACGCCGAGCGCTGGGGTTGGCTGGTGCGCCGTCTGGTGCAGGAAGACCTTCTCGCTGAAAGCGACGACGGCGTTCAGAGGCTCTGGCTCAAGCCCGCCGGCCAGGGCTACTGCCAGCAGCCCTGGCCCCTGCACTGGGCCGGTTGACCGATCTCAGCCGCCCTTGAGCTTGCAGAGATCGGTGACCAGCGATTCCTCGGACTCAGATCTGGGGCTCTCCCAGTTCTTCCACTGCCCGCTGGCCGCCGTGGTGTTCAGTTTTCGAGCCCCACAGTTGATCGCCAGGTAGTACGGCTGGCCCGTACCGCCCAGCACCGGCGCCACGTAGCTGCCGCCCATGCTCTGCCAGCTCGCCCAGTCCACCTGCAGCGGCCCATAGGTGCGCCAGTCCGGGACTGCGGCACCTGGGCGGACGCCGGTGCGCAGGGCCGTGCGGGCCGGGCCTGTGGTGGCCCCTGTCGGCCGGTTCCTTGCGGGGGCGATGGTGCCGGTCGTCCGCGTCGGCGTGGTCGTCGCGGTGGTCTCCGTTGGGGTGCCACGGCCGGGGGTGGCGGTGTCTGGCGCTGAGGTCGTCGGTGAGCTGCTGGTGCTGCGTGAGGCCGCGCTGGCTGTCAGCGTCGAGGTTTCAGCCGCACGGGTGCGGCCTGGGGCGGCGGCGGCGGTGGCGCCGGCTGGGGTGCTGGCTGCTGCGGTTGTGGAGACGGAGGTTTGGGCGTTGCTGGCGCCAGGGGTGGTGGCGGGGGTGGTGCCTCCCGTTCGCGCCGGCGTTGTGCCGGCGGTTGTGCTGGCAGGAACGGTGCTGCCCGTGTCCGTCGTGCTCGTTGACGAGCTGGGTCTGACGCGGGTCGCCGTTGCGGTGGTCCCGGTGGTGGTGCGGCTGGATGGTGCTGGCGTCCGCGCCACCGTCGGGGTGGTCACCCTCGGCCTGGGTTGCGTTGTGGTGCGGGGACGGCTGCGGGGCACGGGTGGCGGATTGGTCAGCTTCAGGCGGGTGCCAACCGTGAGTTCATCGGGATCCTGAAGATTGTTGAGGCTCAGCAGGCGTTGCATCGGCACCCGCGTGTCACTGGAGATCTCCGAGAGGGTGTCCCCCGGCTGGACCACGTAGACCCTGGCCCCGTTGGTGGTGCCGGTTCTGCTGGAGCGGGCCGGAGGCCTGCTGCTGATCACCAGCCGGTCACCGGCCATCAGCTGGCTCGGGTTCTGGATCCCATTGAGCTGAATCAGCCGTTCAACGGAGACGTTGTGCCGGTCGGCGATCTCCGAGAGGGTTTCGCCG
>CAIXOZ010000109.1 GCA_903921295.1 uncultured cyanobacterium
ATCGGAGCGCTGAATTTCTGTCCGCAGGACATCCCCGAGGAGCTGCGCCAGTCGCTGGAGACGGCGATCGAGGCCCAGATCGCCCAGGCCACGGGGGCATCCCCA
This sequence comes from uncultured cyanobacterium, assembly GCA_903921295.1. Taxonomy (GTDB): domain Bacteria; phylum Cyanobacteriota; class Cyanobacteriia; order PCC-6307; family Cyanobiaceae; genus CAIXOZ01. The sequence continues at coordinate 106 of CAIXOZ010000109.1, forward strand.
GGCGCCACCCCGGCCATCGGTTCCGCTCCCGACTCCGCCACCACCTGAGTCCCTTCCGCAGGTCCTGCTGCGCGCCCCAGGGCGAGCGGCCCAGGCGTCATCATCGGCCGATCGTTCCTCACCGTTTGCTTCCCACCGCCATGGCCGCCGTTCGTCTTGCCGATTACCGACCGGCGCCCTACAGGCTTGACCGCACCGACCTGACCGTGCGCCTCTTCGATGAGGAGGCCCTGGTGCAGGCCCGACTGAGCCTTGCACCCAATCCCGAAGCGATGCAGACGGCGGTGCAACCGCCTGAACCACTCCGGCTTCAGGGCCTGGATCTGGAGCTTCTCGAGATCCGGCTGGATGGTCAGGATCTGGCGCCGCAGGCCTACAGCCTCAGCCCGGAGTGCCTCACCCTCTGCTCTCCGCCCCAGGCTCCCTTTGTGCTCGAGACCCTGGTGCGCATCCATCCCGGTCGCAACACCACCCTCGAAGGCCTGTATGCCAGTGGTGGCATGCTCACCACCCAGTGCGAAGCCGAGGGCTTCCGGCGGATCACCTTCCATCCCGATCGTCCCGATCTGCTCAGTCGTTTCCAGGTGCGGATCGAGGCCGATCGCGCCACCTACCCGGTGCTGCTTTCCAATGGCAATGGTCTCGATTTCGGCGATCTCGAGGGGGAGCCGGGGCGCCACTTCGCGCTCTGGGATGATCCCTTTCCCAAGCCTTCCTATCTCTTCGCCCTGGTGGCCGGGCGCCTGGAGGAGGTGCGTGACACCTTCACCACCACCTCGGGTCGCACGGTGACCCTGCGCCTGCATGTGGAACCGGGCGATGCGTCCCTGACAGGCCATGCCATGGCCTGCCTGAAGCGCGCGATGGTCTGGGATGAGCAGGTCTATGGGCTCGAATACGACCTCGATGAGTTCAACCTGGTCGCCGTGCGCCATTTCAACATGGGCGCGATGGAGAACAAGGGACTCAATATCTTTAATTCCAAGCTGGTGCTCGCCGATGCAGCCACCGCCACCGATGCGGAGCTTGAGCGCATTGAAAGCATCATTGCCCATGAATACTTCCACAACTGGACGGGTAATCGCATCACCTGTCGCGACTGGTTCCAGCTCTCCCTCAAGGAGGGCCTCACCGTGTTCCGCGACGCCTGCTTCACGGCGGATATGCATGCACCGGCGGTGAAGCGGATCGAGGATGTGGCGATGCTCCGCAATACCCAGTTCCGGGAGGATTCCGGCCCTACCGCCCACGCTGTGCAGCCGGCTGAATACCAGGCGATTGATAACTTCTATACGACCACAATCTATGAAAAAGGGGCGGAGGTGATCCGCATGCTCCAGACCCTGCTTGGGGAGGCGACTTTCTTCCGCGGCATCCGCCTTTACGTGCAGCGGCACGACGGCACGGCCGCCACCTGCGAAAACTTCGTGCAGGCGATGGAGGATGCGGCCGGCTTGGCTGGTGAAGGCCGTCCCTGCTTTGACTTCGGGCAGTTCAGGCGCTGGTATCGGCAGGCCGGAACGCCCCAGCTAAGGATCGAGCCCCACTGGGATGGGGAGAGCGGCAGCCTCAGCCTGCGGGTGGAACAGACGACGGCTGCCACGCCCGGTCAGGCGGAGAAGCAGCCCCTCGTGATTCCCTTGGTGCTCGGCCTTGTCGACCAGGCCGGTGAATCCCTGGCCTTGCGCCTGGAAGGAGAAAGCGAGGCGCAGGCCGCTGCGGCGGTGCTCGATCCCTCCTGGGGCCAGGAGAGTCGGCTGCTGGTGATCGATCAGCCGCAGCACACCTTCCGCTTTGTCGGCCTGGAGCCCCATGCCCATCCGCCGGCCCTGTCGCTGCTGCGTGGCTTCTCGGCGCCGGTGAAGCTCAACGCCGAGCGTTCGCTGGCTGAATTGCTGCACCTGCTGGCCCACGACAGCGATCCCTTTGCCCGTTGGGATTCCGGCCAGACCCTCTGGCGGCGGGCCGTGCTCGCGCGCGCGGAGGGGCGTGCCGATCAGGCCCTCGAGGATGGCCTGATCGACGCCTGTGGCCGCATCCTTCTGGATGGCACCCTGGCCGAGCGCAGCCGGGCCCTGCTGCTGGCCTTGCCGGGTCTGGCCGAGCTTGAGGACCTCTGCGACCGTCCCGATCCGCCGGCCCTGTTCCAGGCCCTGCAGGATCTGCGCCGCCGCTTTGGCGAGGCCCTGGCTGATCCGCTGGCGCGCAGCCTCGAACGCTGTCGTCCGCAGTGGTCCTTGCCCTGGCCTGAGGGGGATGGCGATCGTGATCTCACGGCCCTGATCTGGCGTTGGCAGGTGGCCGCTGGTGAAGCCACGGCGATTGCGGCGGCGCTCGAGGCGGTGACCGGCCCTTCGATGACTCTGGCCCGGGCCGGACTCGCGGCCCTGCAGCCGCATCGGATCCCTGCCCGCGAGGAGGCGATGCAGCGCTTCCATGACCGCTGGCAGCAGCGGCCTGTGATTCTCGACACATGGTTCTCGCTCGAGGCCTCCGCTCCCTTCGCCGATGGTCTGGATCGGGTGCAGCAGTTGCTGCGCCACCCCCGCTACGACGGTGAGGCTCCGAACTGCATCCGCGCCGTCCTGGGGGGATTGATCGCCAACACGCCGGTGTTTCATGCCCTGGATGGCTCGGGCTATCGGTTTCTGGCGGAGCAGATCGTCGCCCTCGACCGGCGCAATCCGATCACCGCCTCACGCCTGGCCAAGCGTTTCAGCGCCTGGAGCAGTTACGGCGAGGAGCGCGCGCAGGTGATGCGTTCGGCCTTGCAGCAGCTTGCCGCCGCCTCCCTGTCCACCAATACCGCGGAGGTGGTGAACCAGTGCCTGCAGTGATTCGAGGCCCGATCCGGCCGCTGCTGGCGCTGGGCCTGATCGGGTGGAGCATCAGCCTGGTGGCTCCAGTCCGGGCCGGTCTGCTCGCACCTTTGCTGTCGCTGGCCCGCCCCCAGCTCGAGGCTTCCCTGGCCCGGCAGTGCCTGAGTTTCAGTGCTGGCGGCGACCCCCAGCTGCAGGCGCTGATGAGCCGCCCCTGCGAGGCGCTGGCCCGGCCGATCGCCGCCTGTCTGCTCAGCCAGACCGAGGCCTCAGGCCGCACCCTCGGGGTGCTCACCGAGTTGATCGCCGGCCGTTTTGGCGATGACAGTGAAGTGGTGGTCAAACGTTGCCTGGCGATCACCTTCGGAGTCCCCACGGACACCTTTGCCCGGGTGCCCCTGCGCCGACTGGCGGCTGCGCAGGGGGTGCGGCTGGGTTCGATGCTCAATCAGCCGGAGCTGCCGGCGCCACAGGCCGGCTGTCCCCCGGGGGCTGTCCTGCCACCCAGCCCGGTGCCTGGCTCAGCGGCCTCTGTGCAGCCGTCGAAACCCAAGCCGCCTTAGCTCAGCCCCTTCCGGACCGGCGTACTGGCCCCAGAGACCTTCCCAGTAGAAATAGATCACGCCGTGGCCGGCGGCCCTGGCCAGGCCCACCGTCTGTTCAATCGTCTCGATCGGTGCTGTGCGGCCGCCGAAACCGGCCAGGATGCCGATCTCCACGGGCAGGCCCCAGCCGCGGGCCTTCACCAGTGCCGGTTGGTTGAGATCCCGGGCGAACCCGGCCACGGAATAGGCGTAGTTCTGGACCACCAGTTCATCGATCAGTGCACCAAGGGCCCAGAGCTCCCAGTCCTGGAGCCAGTGGTTGTAGGCGAAGCGGAAGGGACCAGGCGAGACACTGATCAGAAGCGGCGGCTGCCGTTGCAGGAGCGTCCGTCGGAGCTCCCGCAGCAGTTCGGTCAGTTGCTGGCGCCGCCAGCGCATCCAGTCGCGATCGGTGGCCTGTGCGGGGGGTTCTTTGCCGGTCTGCTGGCGGTAGAGGGTGCGGGTGAAGGCGTCGTAGCCAAGGTCCACCGGCCAGGCGAAGTGGTCATCAAGCTGGATGCCATCCACCGGACAGCGGGTCACCACCTCCTGAATCAGGCCGATGAAACGGGCTTTGACGCCGGGGTGGGCGGGATTGAGCCAGACCCTGAGGTCGCGCAGTGGTGAGCGCTTCAGGTCGGCGCCATGGAGGGCATAGAGGCTGCTGCCATCGCTGCGCTGGAGCACCCAGTCCGGGTGGTCGCGCACCACAGCGCTGTCGGCGGGCTCCATCAGCCCGTATTCGAACCAGGGGATGATCCGCAGGCCGCGGCGATGGGCCGCCCCGGCCAGCTGGCAGATCGGATCGAGGGGGGCGCCCCGGCGCTCAATCGCCTGCTCCAGGGCCGGTTCCATCGGTGCCAGCCGGCTGCGGTGGAAGGTGGTGCCCCGACTCCAGACGTTGGGGTAGAGCGTGTTGAAGCCGGCCTCAGCGAGATCCTTCACCGAGCGCTCGAGCAGCTCGGCGTTGTAATAGAGGGGGCTCGGGCTGTTGGTGAGCCACACGCCGACGGTCTGGGCGGCCCCTGGCGTGGTGTTGGCGGTTCGATCGGAGGATCCATCCGTTCGGCTGCCCAGAGGCTGGCTGGTGAGCGGGGGCGGCAGGGGCTGGCTGAGCGCGGGGGCTCCGGCCAGGGCTGAGGCCAACAGGGCCGACAGCCAGCGCGCGCAAACGTGGCTCAGCGGAACATCGAGCTCACCGAGCTCTCCTCATGAATTCGCCAGATCGCCTCACCGAGCATGTTGGCGATCGAAAGAACACGCAGCTGGGCAAAGCGGCGGTCATCGGTGAGCGGGATGCTGTTGGTGACCACCACCTCCTCGAACAGACCGGGCTCGGAGAGCCGCTCCACCGCCGGTGGTGAGAACACGGCATGGGTGGCGCAGGCGATCACGCGGCTGGCACCGCGCTGACGCAGCAGTCGCGCCCCCTGGCAGATCGTGCCGCCGGTGTCGATCATGTCGTCGATCAGGATCGCCGTCTTCCCGGCCACATCGCCGATCACGGTCAGACTCTCGGCCACGTTGTGGCCGGAGCGGCGTTTGTCGATGATCGCCAGAGGGGCATCATTCATCTTCTTGGCGAAGGCCCGGGCCCGGGCCACACCGCCGACATCAGGGGACACAACCACCACTTCGCCCAGGTCGCGTCCGGCCAGGTAGTCGACCAGGACGGGAGAGCCGTAGATGTGATCGCAGGGGATGTCGAAGTAGCCCTGGATCTGGGCGGAGTGGAGGTCCATCGCCAGCACCCGGTCGACGCCGGATTTGGCCAGCAGATTGGCCACCAGCTTGGCGGTGATCGATTCGCGACCGGCGGTTTTGCGGTCGGCACGGGCGTAGCCGTAATACGGCACCACGGCGGTCACCTGACGGGCTGAGGCCCGCTTGCAGGCATCCACCATGATCAGCAGCTCCATCAGGTGATCGTTCACCGGAGCGCAGGTGGGCTGGATCAGGAACACATCGCAGCCCCGGATCGACTCCTGGATCTGCAGGTAGGTTTCGCCGTCGGCGAAGCGCTTGATCACCCTCGGACCATCGGGAACGCCGAGGTAGGCCGCGATCTCACGCGCCAGATCCTGGTTCGCGGTGCCGCTGAACAGGCGCAGTCGCCTGGTTTCATGCTGTCTGGGGTCGTGCTCTAGCCGTTCTGCGGTGAGAAAACTGGTCACGGCGGGCGCGAGCACGTCAGCGTGTCTTGATCGTAGAAGCCGCCCGGTCCCCCGGCCTCCAATTTCATGTCCCTCTCCCCTTTCAGTTCCCTGTCCCCGCTGGTGCTGGCGACCTGCGGGACCCCCGAGGCCATCGCCGAACGACTGCCGGGCCCGGCGGCGGAACTGGCGGGCCGGCTGGGTTGGTCGCTGCAGACTCTCGATGCGGAGCCCGATCCGCAGAGGCTGCAGTCGCTGCAGGACCGGGCCGTGGCGAGCGCTGCTGCCGGAGGATCGCTGGCGCTTCTGCCCGTTGACCCCGGTCTCTGGATCCCTGCCCAGGGCACCTGGGCGGCAGCCCTGGGCGCCTGGCGCCTGCCGGCGCTGCTGCTGTTGCCTGCGGCGGAGCTCCGCCGTGGCAGCCCAGCGGCACTGGTGGCGCTGCTGCGTCAGGAGGGGGTTCCCCTGGTCGGCGTGATCCAGCTCGGGGGTGACTGGGCAGCGGAGGAGCGGCGTCGCGATGGTCTTCCCTGGATCGGCTGCTGGCCGGAGCACGGGCTGGATGCTGCCGCCTCAGAGGACGGGGCCGAGCAGGCTGAAGCCACCCTGCGTTGCCTCAGACGCGCCTGTCAGGGGCTTGCCGGCGGCCAGTAGGGCTCCGGAGCCCTGGGGTCGATCTGGCGCAGGGGCTGATCGGGCCGCTGGCGTGGGGCCAGGGGCAGGGTGCTGAACCGGATCGCCTTCGGCCGGCTCAGGGTGACGGCCAGCAGGCTCAGCAGCTCGGAGCGGCTGAGGTTGGTCTCCACCTTCCCTTCCAGCTGGCCGACGAGGCTCGGCCACTGGCTGATCATCTCCGGCCTGGCCATCGCTTCCACCAGGGTGGGGATCACCAGCTGCACCACATCGCGCCGGCCTGCTTCCCCCCAGACCGGATCGCGGAACCGCAGCATCTGCTCCACCTTCTCGCCGGTCATCGGTTGCAGCCCGGCCTCGAGGGCAATCCGGTAGCGCTGGCGTCTGTCCTCGTAGCGCATCGGTCTGTCGGGGCTGAGCTCCAGGCTGCCCACGCTGTCCACCAGATGCCGCAGCGCTTCTCGCGGCAACACCACATAGCGATCGGGTTGCTCCGGCGCCAGGCCCACCAGCTCCCGCACGACATCGGCGCTCAGCGCCACACCGCCCTGGCGGTAGAGACCGCCCAGGGGTTGGAAGGTCTGCTGACCCGGCAGCCGTACCGCCAGTTCGGTGGGCAGGCTCAGCACCTGCAGGGGCCCCTTCGGATTGATCCGCACCAGCAGCATCGCGTCGCTGTTGGCCGGGCCGGGCGGGGCGGCGCCATTGTTGGCGGCGCCGCGGCGGTCGCCATCCAGGCCGAGCACGAGCACGGTCACCGGCCGACTGGGCGGACTCGCCAGTTGGTCGGGTCGGACCAGGGCGGTCTGGCTGCTGCTGCGGTCCGGCGGCGGCCAGAGCAGTTGGAGCAGGGCCGATCCGGCGGCCACCCCCAGGCCGGCGACGGTCAGCCGCAGGGCCACAAGGCGGCGGCGGGTGCGCCTGGTGCCGGACGCCGGGCTGTTGGCTGCGGGCACCGGTCCCGAGGCGGCGGAGGAGGGGCGGTCCGCAGGAGAGGGCATGGGCAGTCGGTCTGAAGGCGGCCGGTCGGCGTGCCACTCTCGCGCAGTTCCGGTGGGATCACAGCGGCAGCGACTAGGTTGAACGCATCCAGGCTCAGGCTGAGAACTTCCCTCTCCACGCCCGTGTCCCGGCCCCACCAGGGCCTCTCCTCCACGCTCCCGAGATTCAGCGCAACGTGACAGCCGCCGATGCCGTTCCAGGGCAACGACCGCCCCATGAGCGGGCCCGCCCCCTGGCTCCAGGCAGCCAGAAGCCGGCCAGGGATCTCTGCAGCGACTGCGGTCTCTGCGACAGCCGCTGGGTGGCCTATGTCCGCAGGGCCTGTGCCTTCCTCAACCAGAGCTTTGAGGCGATGGAGGCCCGCGTGCACGGCCGCAGCCGCAACCTTGAGGATGAGAACGAGCTCTATTTCGGGGTCAGTCAGCGGATGGTCACCGCCAGGCTGCGACAGCCGATCGAGGGGGCCCAGTGGACCGGGATCGTCAGCCGCCTGGGGGTGAAAGCCCTGGAGAGCGGCCTGGTCGATGCGGTGCTCTGTGTGCAGCAGAGCCCCGACGACCGCTTCACCCCCGTCCCCGTGCTGGCGCGCACGCCGGAGGAGGTGCTGGCCGCCCGTGTGAACAAGCCCACCCTCTCGCCGAATCTGAAGGTTCTCGAGCAGCTGCCCGGCAGCGGGATCCGCCGCCTGTTGGCGATCGGAGTCGGCTGCCAGGTGCAGGCCCTTCGGGCGGTGCAGGACACCCTGCCCCTGGAGGAGCTCTATGTGCTCGGTCTGCCCTGTGTCGACAACGTCAGCCGCGCCGGTCTGCAGACCTTCCTCGACAGCGCCAGTGCCTCACCGCAGACGGTGGTGCACTACGAATTCATGCAGGACTTCCGCATCCATTTCCGCCACAGTGACGGGCACACCGAAACCGTGCCCTTTTTCGGGCTCGACACCCCGGCCCTGAAGGATGTCTTTGCCCCCAGCTGCCTCAGCTGCTTCGACTACACCAATGCCGGGGCGGATCTGGTGGTTGGTTACATGGGCGCCAGCTTCGGCAGGCAGTGGCTGACTGTGCGCAATCCCCGCGGCCAGCAGCTGCTCGATCTGGTGGAGGACGAGCTGGATGTGGCACCGGTGAGCAGCCGCGGCCAACGCCAGGCCGCCGTGCAGCAGGGCATTGAGGCCTACGACAAGGCCGTGAAGCTGCCGATGTGGGTGGCGAACCTCATCGGGTTCTTCGTGGAGCGGTTCGGGCCCCAGGGGCTCGAATACGGCCGCTTCTCGATCGATTCCCACTTCACCCGCAACGCCCTGTGGGTGCGGCGCAACCATCCGGAGAAGGCTGAGG
>CAIXOZ010000110.1 GCA_903921295.1 uncultured cyanobacterium
ATCGCCAGCACCAGCGGCGCCAGCGCCATCGTGCCCTATGCCTACGTTCCCAGAAACGACGCCCTGGAAGGGGCAGGGGTCGGTCTGGCCCAAGCCGCCTCCCGGCTGCTGCAGATGGGGCGCACTGAAGATGCGGCACGGCTGGCTGCCCTCAGCACCCAGCTCCTGCCCAAGGACCCACGCAGCTGGGCATTGCTGGCGGAAGCGGAACTGCGCAGCCAGAACAACAAAGGAGCGACCGTGGCCCTGGCCAGGGCCAAGCAGCTCGATCCCCGCAACGCCGGCATCTGGTTTGCCGAAGGGTCCCTGGCGCTGCGAAACAACCAGCCCGCGCAGGCGATCCCCTTGCTGCGACGCGGCCTGGAACTGGAAGGCAACAACGCCGGAGCCTATTTCGACCTCGGCAATGCCCAGATCCTGCTGGGGCAATCCAGCCAGGCCCTGCAATCCTTTGAGCGGGCCGCCTCCCTGCGCAAGGACTTCTGGGAAGCGGTGAACAACCAGGCGATCGTGTTGTTCGAGCGCGGACAGACCAGGGAGGCCATTCAACGCTGGCGGCAGACACTGCGCCTGCGGCCTGACGCCGCCGAACCGACGCTCGCCCTGGCGGCGGCTCTGTTTGTCGAGAGCGCCAATGGCGTCACTGAAGCGATCAACCTCGCCACGAAGGCCCTGAATGCTGATCCCAACTATGTGCTGCCCAGTTACCAGCAGGAGCAGCTCTGGGGAGAGAAGCTGCGCGCCTCCACCGCCCGGCTGCTGAGCCGCAGCGAACTGCAGACGGTGGTCGAACGGGCCCAGGCCAATGCCGGATCCAGTCAGGAGGAGGAGGAGTGATCAGCCGTTCTCTGTAGGCTGACGCCCACATTCCGCCCTCTGACACCAGCACCGGATGGCCGAGGAGCGCCCCGAAGAGACCAGCCCCGAACGGGTCGAGCCGATCGCCCTCCACCAGGAGATGCAGCGGTCGTACCTCGAGTACGCGATGAGCGTGATCGTTGGCAGGGCCCTGCCGGATGTGCGCGACGGCCTCAAGCCCGTGCAGCGCCGCATCCTGTTCGCGATGCACGAACTCGGGCTGACCCCGGATCGCCCCTACCGCAAGTGCGCCAGGGTCGTGGGCGATGTGCTGGGCAAATACCACCCCCATGGCGACCAGGCTGTTTATGACGCCCTGGTGCGTCTGGTGCAGACCTTCGCGAGCCGAAACCCGCTGCTCGATGGCCACGGCAACTTCGGTTCCGTGGATGATGATCCACCGGCGGCGATGCGCTACACGGAAACCCGTCTGGCCCCGATCGCCAACGAGGCCCTGCTCGATGAGATCGGCAGCGACACCGTCGATTTCGCTTCAAACTTCGATGGCTCCCAGCAGGAACCGACCGTCCTGCCGGCCCAGCTGCCCTTCCTGCTGCTGAATGGCTGCACCGGCATCGCCGTGGGCATGGCCACGAGCATCCCGCCCCACAACCTCGGCGAAGTTGTGGAGGCCCTGATCGCCCTGATCCGTAAACCCCAGCTCAGCGACGAGCGCCTGCTGGAACTGATCCCTGGCCCCGATTTTCCCACCGGCGGCGAAGTGCTGATCAGCAGTGGCCTGCGGGACACCTATCTCCTCGGCCGGGGCAGCATCCCGATGCGGGGCGTCGCCCACATCGAAGAGGTGCAACCCGGCAAAGGGCGCCATCGCCGTGGCGCCGTGGTGATCACCGAATTGCCCTACCAGCTCAGCAAGGCCGGCTGGATCGAGAAGCTGGCGGAGCAGGTCAACGACGGCAAGATCGGCGGCATCGCCGACATCCGCGACGAGAGTGATCGCGAAGGGATGCGCGTCGTCGTTGAACTCAGGCGGGATGCCGACCCCGAGAAGGTGCTTGCGGAACTGCAGCGACGCACTGCCCTGCAGAGCAATTTCGGCGCCATTCTTCTGGCCCTGGTCAATGGCCAGCCGGTGCAGCTCAGTCTGCGCCGGATGCTGGAGGAGTTCCTCAACTACAGGGAACTGACCCTGATCCGCCGCACCCGCCACGCTCTTAAACGCTGCGAAGACCGGCTGGACGTGGTGGACGGTCTGATCAAGGCCCTGAATGATCTGACCCGGGTGATCGCCATGATCCAGGAGGCGCGCGATGCCGCCTCCGCCAAGGCCAGCCTGCAGGTGCACCTCGACCTGACAGAACGCCAGGCCGATGCCGTACTGGCGATGCCGCTGCGGCGGCTCACCGGTCTGGAACAGGAAGGCCTGCGCAAGGAGGCGGAGGATCTGCTTCAGGAACGCAGCCGCCTGCGCCACCTGCTCGACAACCGGGACGCCCTGCTCGAGTCCATGGTGAGTGAATTCAGGGCTCTGAAGAAACGCCACGCGACACCGCGCCGCACCCGCCTGGTGGAAGGCGGCGATGAACTGGTGGCCAGACGCGCCGCTGCGGTGCGACCCAACGCTGAACTGCAACGGCAGCAGGCCTTTGAGGCCCTGGCCAGCGAAAGTCGGCTGTTGATCCAGATCGATGGGGCCGTCAAGATCCTGCAGCCCCAGATGCTGGGCCGGCTGCACCTGGAGGACCCTGTGGGCCAGGGCGATCACCCGGCTCCGGTGCGCCTGGTGCTGCCCACCGCCAGCCAGCCCTCTGTGCTGGTCTTCAGCGCCGATGGGCGGGTGGCCCTGTTGCGCTGGGAATTCGCCGCCCAGCAACCGGGAGGCCTGGAGCGCTTCCTCCCGGACAGCCTCGCTGGCGCCCAGATTGTGCAGGTCCTGCCACTGCCGCAGGACAAGAAGGGGGTGAGCCTCGGGCTGCTCAGCAGCGACGGTCGCTTCAAACGCCTGCCGATTGAGGACTTCCTTGAGCTGTCCGGCCGAGCGGCAACGGTGCTGAAACTGAGGGACAATGTGGAACTGCGCCGGGTGGTGCCCTGTCGCGAAGGCGGTGATCTGCTGGTGGCCAGCAGTACGGGGCGGGTCCTTCGCCTGACGGTGAACGAAGCGAACCTGCCGTTGATGGGACGCACAGCCCAGGGACCGATGCTGCTGCGACTGCTGCCGGGTGAAACCGTGGTGGGAGCGACGGCAGCCAGCGCGAACGGCTCCGTGCTGCTGGCCACCGAAACCGGGCAGATCAAGCGGTTGGCGGTGAACAGCCTCCGCTCCTGTCGGCGCGGTGATCTCGGTCAGATCGGCCTGCGCTTCCAACAACGGACCGACCGGGTCGTGGACCTGCAGGCCGTGAGCGATGGAGTGATCTCGGTTCTGATCGCCGGCGGCGACAGCCTGCGTTTCAAGCCCCTGGAGCTGATGGAACAGGACGAACACGGTGCCGGCGAATGGCTGGAGCTCCGCAACGGGGCCAGGGTGCAGGGGCTGATTCCCCTGATCAACAACATCTGAAATGGGCAGGCGCCAACCGATGCAGTCAAGGGGTCCGGTGCTACCCATGCGCGATGGCAGAAGCCGGTGGCCGAGGCGTGGAAGCCCCCTTCTCATCACCCTGACGCTGACCTGCCTGGGCCTGGCAGCGCCGGGGGCGGCAGGCCTGGCAACCCCGATCCCCCTCGCCTCGGGCGATGGGCTGGCCCTGCTCTCCTCGAGCGAAGCCCGGGCCGACTACGCAACCCTGGCCCAGGACTTGCTGACACAGGCCACGCTCACCTACTGCGGTGTGGCCAGCAGTGTGATGGTGCTCAACAGCCTCGGGCTGCCGGCCCCGGCGGTGCCCGGGTACGGCTCCTACCGCTTCTGGACCCAGGACAATCTCTGGTCCGGCACCGATCCAACCCGGGTGGTGAGTGCCAGCGCTGTGAAGCGCCGGGGCATGACTCTCAACGAGCTGGGCGTCCTGCTCGAGAACCATGGGCTGCAGGTGGAGCGGATCCACGGACAGGATCTGGACCTGAATGCCTTCCGGAATCTCCTGCAGCAGAGCCTCGCCAATCCAGCGGATCGGCTGCTGGTGAACTACAGCCGCCGAGAGGTCGGGCAACAGGGCGGCGGCCACATCGCACCGTTGGCGGCCTACCACCGCGAACGCGATCTGGTGCTGATCCTGGAGGTCTCGCGCTACCGATACCCGACGGTGTGGGTGCCCGTGAAGGACCTCTGGCGGGCAATCCGCAGCATCGATACCGACAGCGGGCTCAGTCGCGGGCTCGTGCTGGTGGAACGGGCTCAACCGCCGGGTGCTCCCTGAGCACCGGCGCAGAACCGACCCGATGGGGAGGGTGCCGATGCCGTTCAGCCTTCCGCCAACGCAGCCTGCAACCAGGCCTCGATCCGCTGGGTGAACACCTCAGGCGCGTGATGCAGTTCCGCCCAGCGACGGCAGGCGGCCCGATCCAGACCCGCAGCCCGCTGAACCGCCGCTGCCAGAGCCGCGAGGTCATCGGCTTGCGCCAGGGCGCCGTTGCAGCCCTCATGCACCAGCTCACCGGGGCCACCGCGGGCATAGGCGGCAATCGGCACACCACAGGCCATCGCCTCGACGACGACATTGCCAAAAGCCTCGTTCCATTTCGGCGTGTTCAGGAAGACCCGACAGAGGCCCAGCTCCGCCTGAAAGCGATCGGTGGCGAGAAAGCCACGCCATTCGATCGTGCCCGCAGGCACCAACCGCTCCACCGCTGTGGCGTAAGCCTCGTCCTCACGCAGTCCCCAGACACGGAGCGGCAGTCCAAGACCAGCGGCCACACGGGCCGCATCCTCGAGACCCTTCTCTGGCGCGATGCGCCCGGCCCAGCCAAGAGCCGGCTGAACCGCGTCAGGAGAAGGCGGTCGGTAGCGAGCAAGATCAAACCCATTGCCCACCAGCCGCGGCGGCGTGGGCAGCCGAAAATCGGCGGCCTGCGAGGCGGTGTGAAACGCCAGGCGTCCTGGACGCCACTGGGCAACGGCCTCGATCACCTCATCCATGGCGAGAGCGACCGAACCCATGCTCACCAGATGCACCAGGGGCGTGGTCGTGAAGCGACTGAGCCAGAACGGCAACCAGTCGTAGGAGAGATTCAGGATCAGATCAAAGCCATCCTGGTGCTCCAGGGCCCGCTGCCAGAGCCGCGACAGCAGGGACGACGCGGGAATCTGCACCGGCGCCTCCCGGGGACCGTGCTGCCAGCTGGCCTGAACCGCCCCGGGCTCGCACCAGAGGCGGGCACCAGCACAGGCGGGCGGCAACTGAGAGCCCTCAGCCGCCAAGACCGTGACCGCATGGCCGCGCCCCAGCAGACCGGCGACGATCATCGCGCCGGTGTGCTCCACACCACCGCCGCGTCCTTGGCCGAGAGGACCCACCGGCGTACTGACCACGAGCAGCCTCATGACAGCCACAGGGACTCCGCTCCCATCTGAAGCCAGCATCGCAGCCCCGTAGCGTGAGGGACCGTCTGACGGCAGCCTTGCCCACCACGATCTCTGCCAACGTCCCTGGTTCCGAGCCTTCCGACCGGCAGGGTCTCGGGATCGACACCTTCCTCGCCGATGGCTTCAGCCTCAGGGACCAGCTGGCCGCCTTCCTGAATCTGAACGCCGCGGACCTGGAACAACGCCTGCCGGGCAGTACCGACGAGCTGGCCGCCCTGCACCCGGGAGCCTTCGATCCTGAACAGGCCGGCCGCTTCTATGAGGAGACCGTGGGGGATGGCCACCTGCTGGAGCTGGCCGCCTGGCACCTGGGCAGCCGCGACTACATCGCCGACACCCTGCGCCTGCAGCAGCATGTGGCCAAAGGCCAGCTGCTCGATTTCGGTGGTGGCATCGGCACCCATGCCCTGGCCGCAGCGGCGCTGCCCAGCGTGGATCATGTCTGGTTCGTCGACCTGAATCCCCACAACCGCGCCTTTGTGAGCTGGCGTGCTGAGCAGCTCGGCCTGGCCGGAAAACTGAGCACCAGCCGCGACCTCCATCACCCCGACCTGCCGCAACGCTTCGACACGATCGTCTGTCTTGACGTCCTCGAACATCTGAGTGATCCTGCCGGACAACTGGAACGTTTCGCCGACCGTCTTGAACCGACGGGGATTGCACTGCTCAACTGGTACTTCTTCCAGGGATTCCAGGGGGAATATCCTTTCCACTTCGACGACCCCGCACTGGTCGAGGCCTTTTTCCGAACCTTGCAACAACGCTTCCTGGAGGTGTTTCACCCCTGGTTGATCACCGCCCGCACCTACAGACCCATGGCCGCAATCTGAGAGGCAAGACCGGCAGGCTCCAACATCAATTTGCTGGACCGCACAGCCTCATCCATTTCAATGGGATAGCGACCATCAAAACAGGCGGTACAGAAATGGCTCGAATGGCTCTGGGCCGCTTCCACCATGCCTTCACGGGTGAGGTAAGCGAGAGAATCAACGCCAAGATGGGCTGTGATCTCTTCCAGCGTCAGGCGGGCTGCGATCAACTGATCCTGGGTATCGGTGTCGATGCCATAGAAGCAGGGATGGGTGACCGGCGGTGAACTGATGCGCATGTGCACCTCGGTGGCTCCGGCATCACGCAGGGCCTGCACCAACTTGCGGCTCGTGGTGCCGCGCACGATCGAGTCATCGATCACCACCACCCGCTTTCCGGACAGCACATCCGGCAGCGGGTTGAGCTTGACGCGGATGCCGGCCTCGCGCATCGCCTGAGTGGGCTGAATGAAGGTACGACCGACGTAACGGTTCTTGATCAGACCATCGGCATAGGGAATGCCACTGACCTGGGAATATCCGATCGCAGCGGGGATTCCAGAATCGGGAACACCGATCACCAGATCGGCTTCCACCGATGTTTCCCGGGCCAGGGTTTCACCGATACGAACGCGATACGAATAAAGAGATTCCCCAAAGAATCGGCTATCCGGACGTGCGAAATAAATCATCTCGAAGACGCACATCCGTGGTGAATCCTCCATCCAGATCTGACGATGGGGAGCTGAATCACCGGGACGGAAATGAATCAGTTCTCCTGGCTGAACATCATCATCAAAACGGGCACCGATGATGTCGAGACCGCAGGTCTCACTGCTGACCACCCACTGAGCCAGATGTGGATCGCCGATGGAGCCGAACACGAGCGGCCTGATGCCGTGACCATCCCGAAGAGCAAACAGACCCACGGGGGTGCCGATCACCAGACTGAACGCGCCGCGACAGCGTCCAGCGGCCTGACGGATTCCCTCCTCCCAGGAGAGACCGCTGTCCATGGCCTGCTGCAGGGCAAAGGCGATCAGCTCCGAATCGGTGGTGGAGGTGAACTCCGCATCCGGCAGCGCCGACGCAATGGCCTCACGCAACTCACCGGCATTGACCAGGTTGCCGTTATGGGCCAGGGCGAAAGGGCCCTGACGGGTCTTCAGCACAACGGGCTGGGCATTGCAGACCTTGCTGCTGCCGGTGGTCGAATAACGGTTATGACCGATGGCCAGAGTGCCTGGCATCCGCTCCAGGACATCCTGATCAAAGACCTGGCTGACCAGGCCCATGTCCTTGTGAAGCCGAACCTTCGGACCATCGAAGACAGCGATGCCCGCGGATTCCTGGCCGCGGTGCTGGAGTGCATACAGGCCGAAGTAAGTGAGATTCGCCACCGGCTGATCGGCCGCCATCACGGCGAAGACACCGCAGGCCTCCTCCATCCGATCCGGCCTCTCCGGCTGTGCAGAGGAAACATCGGCAGCGTTGATCGGTACCGACGACGCTGAAACCTCGTTCATGGCTCTCTGCGGGTGGGGCTGAGGTTGGAGCCCACGGCTCCCACGGACCCCAGTCATGGCAACGGGATGGGCAGCAATCTGAGGCTCCTGGAACGGCACTGGCCTGCTCGCCTTCAGATTGACTTCAACATTCTGCCTCAGGCCTGGCCCCCATCCGGCGCGGGATCGCCTGCTCGAAGCAGTCGCGCAGCACCGTCAGGGGCTGATCGAGCCAGAGAACACCATCGTGCTGAACCTGAAGATGCTCCTGCTGGAGCACCGTGCCGATCGCCTGGGCCGGGATCGAAGCCGATTCCACCAGAGTCCGCCAGGCGTCAAGGCTCGCCTGCGGCACCGACACGAGGATCCGCGCCCCTCCCTCAGCAAACAGCAGGCGATCCGGGCGGATGCTGCTGATGGGCAGCGTGATCGCCGCTCCGAGGCCGGAAGCGATGCACGATTCGGCCAGGGCCACGGCCAGGCCACCATCGCTGAGGTCGTGGGCCGACGCCACCAGGCCTGCAGCGATGGCCTGGCGCAGAACACCCTGCACCGAACGCTCAAGAACCAGATCAATCTCGGGCGGACGCCCCGTGACGGCACCATGCAACCGCTCCAGATAGCTGCTGCCGGCCAGACTCAAACGGGGATCGGCTGACGCTGCACCTGTTTCCAGCGGTACTCCCAACAGCCAGATCGAATCACCGGCGGTACGCCAGCCGCTGCCGCACACATGCTGCAGATCATGCACCAGGCCCACCATGCCCACGACAGGCGTCGGGTGGATCGGTTGCATGCGGCCGTCGGGCAGGCGGGTCTCGTTGTAGAGCGAAACGTTGCCTCCGGTGACCGGCGTCTCCAGGGCGGAACAGGCGGCAGAAAGGCCACGGCAGGCCATCGCCAGCTGCCAGTAGCCGGTGGGGGTTTCCGGCGACGGGAAATTGAGGTTGTCGGTGACGGCCAGAGGCTCAGCACCGACGCAACTGAGATTGCGGGCGGCCTCGACCACAGCAGCCATTCCGCCGCGCTCCGGATCGAGGGACACCCAACGGTTCGGGCAATCCACCACCGCCGCCACACCACGCCTGGCCGCCGTCAGTGCGCCTTCCCCCCGCTGGGGACGGAGCCGCACCACCGCAGCATCGGCCCCCCCGGGAGGAACCACCGTATTGGCCTGCACCTGGTGGTCGTACTGGCGGTAGACCCAGCGCTTGGACGCGATGGTGGGGTCATCGAGGAGCGCCAGCAAGGCCTCATTCCAGCTGGTCGGCTGACCGGCGCGGCTGCCGGTGGCCGGGGTGATGCCCTGGGGACCCGCGCCCGGTAGGGCAGATTCGCTCCAGCGCCAGTGGGCCTGGATCTCGACCGGCGGTTCGCTGATCAGGTCGTGGCGGTTGATCGGCGTGTCGTCCGCCAGGGCACTGGCGGGCACCTCAGCGGCCACCGAGCCCTTCTGCAGCACCCGCACCACGTTGTTCTCCAGCACCCGGCCCACCACCGCCGCCTGCAGCCCCCAGCGGGTGAACCGCTGCATCAAGGCCTGTTCACGACCAGGTTTGACCACGAACAGCATCCGCTCCTGCGATTCGCTCAGCAGGAACTCGTAAGGGGTCATACCGGTCTCCCGGGCGGGCACGCGATCGAGATCCAGTTCGATGCCGAGGCCCCCCTTGGCGGCCATCTCCGAGCAGCTGCAGGTGAGACCAGCGGCGCCCATGTCCTGGGCCGCCACAACATCACCGGTCTGAAAAGCCTCCAGGCAGGCCTCGATCAGCCCCTTTTCGAGAAAAGGATCGCCCACCTGCACAGCGGGACGATCGTCGAGGGAAGCCTCGGTGAGCTCAGCGGACGCGAAGCTGGCGCCGCCCATGCCATCGCGACCGGTGGTGCTGCCCACGTAGACCACGGGATAGCCCACGCCCTCAGCGCCGGAGCAGACGATGTCCTCGGTTTCCATCAGCCCAAGGGCCATGGCATTCACCAAGGGGTTGCCGGAATAGCTGGCATCGAAGGCCACCTCACCACCGACCGTTGGCACCCCGACGCAGTTGCCGTAATGGGCAATGCCGGCCACCACGCCCTCCATCAGGCCGACGTTGCGTTCATCCTCCAGGGGACCGAAGCGCAGTGCATTCAGGAGGGCGATCGGCCGGGCACCCATCGTGAAGATGTCGCGCAGGATGCCACCCACCCCGGTGGCCGCCCCCTGGAACGGCTCCACGGCCGAGGGGTGGTTATGGCTTTCGATCTTGAAGGCCAGGCGCTGACCCTCGCCGAGATCCACCACACCGGCGTTCTCGCCAGGACCCACCAGGATGCGTGGGCCGGTGGTGGGAAAGCCCTGCAGCAGGGGCCGGGAATTGCGATAACAGCAGTGCTCCGACCACATCACCCCGAACATGCCGAGCTCGGCGCGGTTGGGGGCGCGGCCGAGCCGACGACAGATCTCGTCGAAATCCGCCTGCGAGAGATTTTCCTTTTTGAGGGCCTCGGGCACCGAGTACTCAGGGGAAGCAACCACAGGAGGCGGGCAACACCTGTCCAGTGTGGCTGAGGGTGTCCCCCCCCCTGTCGGGCCTCAGATCCAGGGATCCTCGGAATCGCGGCGATCCTGCCGTCCCGAGGTCGACGAACGGTTCCCGGACCTGGAACGCGACGGACGCTCCCGGTCTGACTGTGCAGCATCGGCCCAGTCCTGACGGTTCAGCCGTGCCGGCCCCTCCCAAGGCTGATCGTCGAAGCGAGGGTCCGGCAGGTCCCGGCCAAGGTTGCCATCCTCCTCCCAGTCATCGAACAGGGGGTCCTCGAGGGACGGGGGCCGATCCGCTGATCGCGGCTCCGGCCGGGATGGTTCCTGATCCCAGGGCGACTCCTCCAGCCAGCCCTCCAGCCTGTCCTCCACCTGCTCACCGACCTGCTGGAACTGTTCGCGCCAGCGGCCGGTCTCCTGATCGAACTGCTCTCGCCATCGGCGGGAGCGTCGCAGAAATTCCTGGCGCACACTCGCCCGCGCCACAGGCAGATCATCGAGCTGCTCAAGGGCGGTGCGCACCTGACCGGGTTCCTGATCAAGAATCCGGTCCGGGGTGAGGCGCCAGCGGCTGCTTCCAGGAAGCCGTGGGTCGCTCCGGGCGACCAGGTAATGGGTGATGCGACCGCTGCGCACCTCCACGGCGGCATCCGCAAGATGGCCGAGCCGCTGGCCATGGCGACCGATCAGAGCCGCCTCCAGCAGGGTGGGAAGCCTTTCGATCGTCTGCTGATCGGTGATGGAGCCATCGCCACGGACCAGCACCTCGAGCTCAGTGATTCCCACCAGCTGATCGAGTCGCCAGGCCAGCCGCTGGGATCCCAGGGACGAGGGTCTGGAAATCCAGCCCAACAGACGATGCACCGGTGGATGCATCCAGGCCAGGCAGCCGGATCCGTGATCGTCGCCCTGATCACAGCGAACGCGCCGACGCAGGAGGTCACTCAGCAGCAGCTGTTCGGGCAGGGCCAAGGCAACCCTCAGTTACGGATCTGAACGGGCATCACCAGGTAGGTGAAGGAGGGGTCGATGGCGTCGGCCTCACGGTCGTAAGGCGCGAGCACCACAGGGGTTGTGGCCGAATTGGCCTGGAGGATCACCGTATCGGCCACCAGCGCTTTGAGGCCCTCGAGGACGTAGCGGACATTGAAGGCGATCTGCAGATCCTCACCATCCAGACGCAGGGCCGGCAGGGTTTCCTGGCCGCGACCCACATCCTGTACATCCGCCTGGATCAACAGGCGCCCCTCACGGCTCTCACTCTGGATGCGCACGACATTGTTGTGCTGGTCCGCGAGCACCGCCACCCGCTCAAGAGCCGAGAGCAGACCGCGACGATCGACCACCAGGCTGCGACTGAAGCTGGCCGGAACCAACTGGCGGTAGTTGGGGTAGGTGCCTTCCAGGCTGGGACTGGTGAGCACTTCATTGGCGCACTGAAACACCACCTGACCCCGCTCACAGAACAGGCTCAAGGGTTCGCTGGACTGTCGGCCGGACAGCAGACGTTCGAGCTCCCGCAGGGAGCGTGCCGGCACGGTGACCGCAAAGGGTTCAGCGCCGTGGGGGGGCTCGAGGCCGTCGCCGGCAGGTTCACTGGCCACAGCACCGTGGTTGACCAGATTCAGCACGGCCAGACGATGGCCATCGGTGGCGGCGCATTCGAGGCCCTGGCCGTCGAGCGCAAGATGCACGCCGGTGAGCAGTTGCTTCGACTCATCACCACTGCTGGCGAACAGGGTGCCGCGCAGGCCCTTGACCAGGGCCTCGACCGCGATCTCGATCGGAGCGCTGTCCTGCTTGAGCGGCAGATCCGGGAAATCATCGGCCGGCATGCCACGCATCTGGTAGCTGCCGGAAGCACTGACCAGCTCCACCTGCTCCTGATCCGCGGGGCAGATGAGGGTGATCGGTGAATCGTTGGAGAGCCTGGAGACGATTTCACCGAACAGGCGCGCCGGCAACGTGATCGCTCCACTGGTTTCCACCTGGGCGCTGATCGAGGTCTGAATGCCGAGGCTGAGATCAAAGCCGGTGAGGCTGAGCCGCCCGGTCACGGCATCGGCCTGGAGCAGCACATTGGCCAGCACCGGATGGGTCGGTCGACCTGCCACGGCCCGGCTTACCAGCTGAAGGCTGGCGCTCAGTTCGGTCTGGGAGCAAACCAGCTTCATGGTCGGCGACTCCGAAAGGAGGGCTCACGGACCTACCACGGTTCCATACCGCGTTCCGATCCGCAACATCCCAGCCCCGAACCCAAGACCCGTTTCCCCCAACCGGCTTCTCTTTGTTCTTAAGGACTTTTAGAAAGAAAGAAAAGAAAAACCGTCGTAGTAGGGGCTGGGGATCCTGAGGGAAAGAGCCCACTACCCAGACCACAGCTGCGTTTGTCTTTACACAGGCCTGGGGAATGGGTCGGTGAGTCACGGGTCTGTGAGGTGTTTTCCACCGTTTCCAGTCCCTGGGGAAAAGGAGGTGTGGTTCTCCTCGCTGTTTTTTCCCCAGGTTTTCCCGCTCAGAACAAGGGTTTTTCCATCTCCCTCAGCAGACGGTTTGTGGCGCGGTGTGACACCGGTTGCGTTCAACAGCCGTATTGGCGTCAAAAAAAAGCCTCCCGATCAGGGAGGCCTGGCCTCTGCTTCTCAGCCGGTCTGGCGATCGGGATCGCTGTGGCTGTTCGAGATCGTTGCTCAGAAGCCCATCACCCGGGCCACGGTGGCCGTGTCGGGGTCGAGGCCGGTGTGGAAGCGTGAATCGTTGTGTTCGATCGCTGTGGTGGGATCCTTGAGCCCGTTGCCGGTGAGCACACAGACCACGGTGGCTCCCTCAGGCACCTCGTCACGCCGTTTGAGCAGTCCGGCCACGGAGGCAGCGCTGGCAGGTTCGCAGAACACCCCCTCGCCACTGCCAAGGAGCTTGTAGGCCTCGATGATCTCGGCGTCGGTCACCGCCATGAAGCCGCCCTTGCTCTCGGTTCGAGCCCGCAGGGCGTTGTCTTTGTTCACCGGATTGCCGATCCGGATCGCCGTCGCGATCGTGTCCGGGTTCTCAACGGTGTTTCCAAGCACCAGAGGCGCCGCACCTGCCGCCTGGAAGCCCATCATCCGTGGCAGTTTGCGGCTGTGACCAGCCCGTTGGTACTCGTTGAAGCCCATCCAGTAGGCGCTGATGTTGCCGGCATTACCCACGGGGATGCACAACCAGTCAGGGGCATCGCCCAGGGCATCCACAACCTCAAAGGCAGCGGTTTTCTGGCCCTGCAACCGGTAGGGGTTCACCGAATTCACCAGGGTGATCGGGTACTGGTTGGCCACCTCCTGCACGATGGCCAGGGCCCGGTCGAAATTCCCCTTCACCGCCAGCACTTCCGCTCCGTAGAGCAGGGCCTGGGCCAGCTTGCCCTGGGCCACATAACCATCGGGGATCAGCACAAAGGCGCGCATTCCGCCTCGGCGGGCGTAAGCAGCGGCGGCGGCCGAGGTGTTGCCGGTGCTGGCACAGATCACGGCTTCCGAGCCCGCCTCCTTGGCCTTGGAGATGGCCATGGTCATGCCCCGGTCCTTGAAGGAGCCTGTCGGGTTGAGTCCGTCGTATTTGAGGAACACCCTGACGCCCCGTCCGATCCGTTCGGCGATCACCGGGGCTGGAATCAAGGGTGTGGCCCCCTCGCGCAGCGTGATCACGGGGGTTTTGTCGCTCACCGGCAACCAACGGCGATACGCCTCGATCAGCCCCGGCCAGTCCTGCATCGTCGGCCGTTTGCCGCCCAGACGCCGGAGGGAACGGAGCAGTGGCACGGCGTTTGGATGGTCAGGCAAGGTCGAATCTACGGTCCCGGCTCAGGAGGGTCCCTTTCCGCCTGCGGGGCGCAGTCCATCCAGCGGCGATTCGGAGAAGAAACGCACCAGGTCACCGATGGATCGGGTCCTGCTCATCACCTGCATCAGCGCCGGCAGGTTCACCTCCAGCTCGGCGCTCGGGTAGGCCTTCAGAAAGCTCACCGCGTTGATCGATCCATTGCCTTCCGACAGGGCTTCGATCACCGCTGAGCGCAAGGCGGCGACGCCGACATCCCCCGCCTTGAGCGGATAGATGATCATGGCCACCCGTTGGAGCACCGCTTCGCCGATGCGGGTGGCCATCAAACGACTGACGAGTACCAGCGGCAGGCTCACCGACTGGTTCAGCATCCTCGCCACCTCTTTCGGTTCCTGTTTGCCGAGTTTCAGAGCTGTGGCCAGTACACCGCGCGCTTCACCGGTGCGGGCCAGGTGATCGAGATCGGCCACAGCGATCGAACGTTCGAAGGCGCCGCTGACGATCACCACGTTCTCTGCCGCCCGTGCACCGGGGCTGATCAGGCTGAGACCTGCGCCCAGCGCGATCGCCAGAAGGCGCTGCTGACATCGCATTCGCAGGCTGGGGAAGATTGACCCCGCAACTCTAGACGTGATCAGCGTTCTGGCCATCGGATCGGGCCAACCGGTGCGGTTCAGCTGCCGACGTAAGCGATGGAGGTGCCGTTGCCGGCGTTGGTGCTGAGCAACATGTCCTCCTCGGAGCCAGGAGCTCCCGGTCCGACGAGCACATCGCGCAACAGCCGCACGACGCTGCGTTCCGCCAGCCCTCTGGCCATGGTCAGCCCCATCCTTCGCAATTCCGGTTGCCCGAGAACGCGCGGAAGCCGATCGATCAGAAGCTGGGCTTCGAAGCCCGGTAGCGATTGCAGAATTCGGATCAACTGACGCATCAGGCTCAGGTCGAGCACCGGATCGCCGCCGATCGGCAGTTGTCGATGACGCAGCCCGGGCGGTTGAAGTCGTTTCGGCAGTTTCTGGCTCAGACGCACCGCCGTCTGCCAGCTGATTGCATCGACGCGATCGATCAGAGCCTGCACCAGTTGGTCCCGCAACAGTCCTGCCTTGGGAGAAAAAAGAAAATCAAGAACCTGATCGAGCAGGCCCTCGAGATCGAGCTGGGCACTGAGGGCAGCGCTGCCGATCAGATTTTCAAGCCGCTGCCAGCGGAAGATTTCGCCATTAAACAGCAT
>CAIXOZ010000111.1 GCA_903921295.1 uncultured cyanobacterium
AGCGTTGAGATCCTGCGCGGCCTGCGTGAGCGCTACGAGATCCACCACGGCGTCACCATCTCCGACCGGGCCCTGGTGGGGGCGGCCCGCCTGGCGGCTCGCTACATCACCGACCGTTGCCTGCCCGATTCGGCGATCGATCTGATCGATGAGGCGGCCGCCACCCTGCGGATGGAGGCCACGTCCAAGCCCCAGGCCGTCGAACAGGCGGAAGCGGAGCTTTCACGGGTGCAGCTGGCGCTGCTGGCGGCCGAAGCGGCACCGATGGCCGAGCGCCTGGCCCTCCAGGAGCAGCGGCGCCAGGCCCTCGATCGCCTTGAGGCGTTGCAGGAGCGCTGGCGGCTGGAGCGGGAGCGGCTGACCGATCTGCGCGAGCTGCTGCAGCGCGATGAGGCGCTGCAGCAGGAGATCGCCGTCGCCGAGCGCCAGGGCGATCTCGAACAGGCGGCGCGGCTGCGCTACGAGGAGCTCCAACCCTTGCAGCAGGAGCGCCGGGACCTCGAGCACGCCCTGCAGCAGGACCCGATGCTGCGTGAGCAGGTGGAGGACAGTGACATCGCCGATGTGGTGGCCCGCTGGACCGGCATTCCGGTGCAGCGCCTGATCGCCGGGGAACGCCAGAAGCTGCTCGAGCTCGAGCAGCGCCTGGCGGAGCGGGTGATCGGTCAGCCGGAGGCGGTGGCGGCGGTGGCGGCGGCGATCCGCCGCAGCCGGGCCGGCATGCAGGGCAGTCGACGGCCGATCGGCTCCTTCCTCTTCCTCGGCCCCACCGGTGTCGGCAAGACCGAACTGGCCAAGGCCCTGGCCGCCGCGCTCTTCGATGAGGAGGAGGCCCTGGTGCGGCTCGACATGAGCGAGTGCATGGAGCGCAACGCCGTGGCCCGCCTGGTCGGGGCCCCGCCGGGTTACGTGGGGTACGAGGAGGGCGGCCAGCTCACCGAGGCGGTGCGGCGCCGTCCCTATGCGGTGGTGCTGCTTGATGAGGTGGAGAAGGCCCACCCTGAGGTCTTCAATCTGCTGCTGCAGGTGCTCGATGACGGACGCCTGACCGATTCCCAGGGCCGCACCGTCGATTTCCGCCACACGGTGGTGATCATGACCAGCAACCTGGCCAGCCGGGCCATTCTTGAGCATGCCCGCCAGAGCGAGGCGGACGAGGGGGCCCTGGAGGCGGCCGTGGATCGGGCTCTGGCTTCCCAGTTCCGGCCCGAATTCCTGAACCGCATCGATGAGGTGATCCGGTTCCGGCCCCTGGCGGCGGCGGATCTGGAGCGGATCGTGCGGCTGCAGATCCGTGATCTGGCCACCCTGCTGGCCGAGCAGAACCTGGAGCTGCGCGTGGAGGAGCCGGTGGTGCAGCGCCTGGCCGCCGCTGGCTACGAGCCCGAATACGGCGCCCGTCCCCTGCGTCGGGTGCTGCGTCGTCAGCTGGAGAATCCCCTGGCCACGGAACTGCTTGAGGAGCGCTTCCAGTCGGCCAGCGCCGTGGTGGTGACGCTGCCGGAGCCTGGGTCCACGGCGGACTCCGCCCTGCGCTTTCTGCCTGTGGCAGCCGATCCGGACCAGGAGGGGGGCAACGACATCCGGTAGGGTGGTCGTTTGCCGGTACGTGCGGACGCACCGGTGCGCCAGCACCATTTCTGCGCTTGACCTCCTCCTCTTCCGATCCGACGCCCTCTGAGGTGCCTGAGACCAGCTCTGCCGACGGTCCCGCTGCTGCAGCCGGCGCTGCAAGCGGCGCGGCCCCAGCCGCAGGGGCTGGCCCGGCAACGGCGGCCTCGGATGAGGCCTTCCTGCCGGGCACCATCTCGGAGCTGCGCAAGGTGGTGTGGCCCAGCCGTCAGCAACTCTTCAGTGAGTCGGTGGCGGTGATCCTGATGGTGAGTCTCTCCGCTGCCGCCATCGCGGCCCTGGATCGTTTCCTGTCCTGGGTCTCCACAAACACCTTCCCGATCCGCTGAGGGCCATCGGCCCGCCTCCCCCAGCCTTCGCCCCCAGGCGTCCTCTGCTTCCGCCCCTTCCCCTGAGCACCGTGTCCGAGATTGATCTGGAAACCATCGACCTGACGGACGCCGCACCGGAGCCTGGCCTCGCAGCGGTGAATCCTGATCGCGTCACTGATCCGGCTCAGGTCATCGAAGCCGGTGCCGGTGCCGCTCCAGAGGCAACGGGCCTGGAGCCCCCCGCCGAGGGTGGCGAGGTCCGCCCGCAGGTGGCGCGCTGGTTCGCCGTGCAGGTGGCCTCCAGCTGTGAGAAGAAGGTCAAGGCCACGCTCGAGCAGCGGGCGGTCACCCTCGGCGTCGACAACCGGATCCTCGAGATCGAGATCCCACAGACCCCGGCGGTGAAGCTCAAGAAGGATGGCAGCCGCCAGGCCACCGAGGAGAAGGTGTTCCCCGGTTACGTGCTGGTGCGGATGATCCTCGACGAGGACACGATGATGGCCGTGCGCAGCACCCCCAACGTCATCAATTTCGTCGGCCAGGAGGAGCGCCGCGCCACCGGCAAGGCCCGCGGCCACATCAAGCCCCGCCCCCTCAGCCGCCAGGAGGTGGATCGGATCTTCAAGCGGGCTGCTGAGAAGAAGCCTGTGGTCAAGGTCGATCTTGCCGAGGGCGATCAGATCACCGTCACGGCTGGTCCGTTCAAGGATTTCCAGGGGGAGGTGATCGAGGTGTCCGGCGAGCGCAGCAAGCTCAAGGCCCTGCTTTCGATCTTCGGTCGGGAAACCCCGGTCGAACTGGAGTTCTCCCAGATCAGCAAACAGAGCTGATCATCGGCGGCCGTCTCCCTGCGGAGGGCGGCCTCGGATGGATCCACCCCCTGGGGCGTTGTCCATCACCAGCCGCTCTCACCAGCGGCGATCCGCAGCTCTCCCATCCGGGAGGTTTGTCCCGATGCACAGTCGATGGCCAAGAAAGTCGTTGCCGTAATCAAGCTGGCGCTCAACGCCGGCAAAGCCAACCCTGCGCCGCCGGTGGGTCCCGCCCTCGGTCAGCCCGGGGTCAACATCATGGCGTTCTGCAAGGAGTACAACGCTCGTACGCAGGACAAGGCCGGGTATGTGATCCCGGTGGAGATCTCGGTCTTTGAAGACCGCAGCTTCACCTTCATCACCAAAACCCCCCCCGCTTCCGTGCTGATTTCCAAAGCAGCCGGAATCGAAAAGGGAGCCGCCACCTCCGCCAAGGGAGCCGTGGGAGCGATCAGCCGCGCCCAGCTCGAGGAGATCGCCAAGACCAAGCTGCCCGACCTCAACTGCACCAGCGTTGAATCGGCCATGCGCATCATTGCTGGCACCGCCCGCAATATGGGCGTAGCCATCAACGACTGATTC
>CAIXOZ010000112.1 GCA_903921295.1 uncultured cyanobacterium
CTGGCCGGGCGGATCGTGCCAGAGCTTCAGGAGGGAGGCACGATCAAGGTGGACATGGGTGCCCCGTTCCTCGTCCCGGAACAGATCCCCACCACCCTCGCGATCGGGGAATTCGGCCTGCCGGAAGGGGAGCTGGAGGTGGAAGGGACGGTCTTTGCCGTCGCCGCCGCCGGCATGGGCAATCCCCACGTTGTGATTCCGGTGGACGACGTCGAAGCCGTTGATCTGGAGCTGTACGGCGCTGCCCTGGAGGTGCACCCGGCCTTTCCAGCTCGCACCAATGTGCATTTCGTGCAGATTCTTCAGCCTGATCACCTGGTGATGCGGGTCTGGGAGCGCGGTGCCGGCCCGACCCTGGCCTGTGGCACCGGTGCCTGCGCCACCCTGGTGGCGGCCCATCGGCTCGGTCTGGCGGCCCGCACGGCCCGGGTCGATCTGCCGGGTGGTCCGCTTGAGATCACCTGGGATGGGGCCTCCAACCATGTGTTGATGACCGGTCCGGCCGAGGCGGTGTTCGAAGCCGTGCTGGTTCCATCCCTCTCCCCGGCTCCGGAAGACCTGGATCCGATTCCTACCGCCTCGCCCCGGGCGGCTGATGGGTTCCGCACCGCAGCGGCTCCGGCTGAGCTGGTTCCAGCTGCGCCGTCGATCAACTGCGCCGTGGCCTGCGTGCAGGGTTGCCAGCAACCGGAGAATTGCCCCAGTGCCGAGGCCCGGGCTCGGGTGGCCGCGCTGCTGAGCAGCAGCTCCCTCGATGATCTGGTGGCCCTGGCCACCGAATCCCTTGAAACCCGCACCCGTACCCGGATGGAGCGGGATCTCAGTCCTCCGGCCTGAGCAACGGTGCGGCCGATGACCAGCCAAGCCCCCCTGTATCTCGATGGAGCCGCCACCAGTCCTCCGGCAGAGGCGGTGCTCGAGGCCATGGCGGCAGCCGATCGCCTTGCCTGGGCCAATCCCTCCAGCCTCCATGGGTTTGGTCTGGTGGCCGCGGAGAGCCTCGAACGCAGTCGCCAGCGGATCTCCACCGTGCTCGGCTGTGGCTCCGAGGAGCTGGTGTTCTGTTCCGGAGGCACCGAAGCTGCCCACCTGGCGATCCTGGGACTGGCCGCCGCCCTCCCCCCGGGCCGGCTGTTGCTGTCGTCGGTGGAACATCCCGCCGTGGAGGCGGCCGCCGCATCGTTGCGGAACCTCCACTGGGAGGTGGTCACCCTGCCAGTCGACCGCTTCGGGCGTGTCCGGCTCGAGGTGCTCGAGTCGCTGCTCGTACCACCGACCCGCCTGGTGTCTGTGATCTGGGGCCAGAACGAGGTGGGAACCGTCCAGCCGATCGAGGCCATCGGCCGGCTATGCCGTCGAGAGGACGTGTTCTTCCACACCGATGCGGTGCAGATGATCGGGCACAGGCCGCTGCGCTTCAGCGAACTGCCGGTGGATCTGCTCAGCTGCACGGCCCACAAGATCCAGGGGCCCCGAGGTATCGGTGCCCTGCTGGTGCGTCAGGGCGTGCCGCTGAAGCCGCTTCTGATGGGCGGGGGGCAGGAGGGCGGTCGCAGGGCTGGCACCGAATCGGTGGCCCTGGCCGCCGGTTTTGCCACTGCTCTGGAGCTCTCGGCGCAAAGGCTTGATCAACATCGCGGCCACGATCCGATGCGCCCCCGGCGGGATGACCTGCAGCAGGCCCTGCTCGACTTGCCGGGGGTGACCCTCAGTGGTTGCCCTGACCAACGATTGCCGCACCATCTCAGCCTGATCGTGCGCACGTCCTCCGGTCAGCCCCTCTCCGGACGGAGGCTGGTGTCGGAGCTATGGCGCCAGGGTCTGGCCGTAAGCAGCGGCTCGGCCTGCAGTGCGGGGCGAGACCAAGGCAGTCGAGTGCTGCGGGCCATGGGGTATGGGGAGGCAGAAGCAGCGGCGGGGCTGCGGATCAGTCTTGGCCCCTGGCTCGATGACCACAACCTCAGCCAACTGCCTCACCGGCTGACCGAAGCCTTGAAGCGGGCGATCGCGTCCCTGTCCACCTGAGGGCTTCCGCCTCTGTAAGGTCGCCGCTGCCTGAATGAGCGCCCGATGCTGCCAGCTGATCTGCGAGCTGCCGAAGCCGAGGCCCTGGAGGCCCTCCTGCAGGCCTTGAGGGATGGGCCCACCGACCGCTGGACCGTGGAGTGGCGCTTTGAGGGACTGCGCATTCTTCCCGTGGCCCTGCGGCTCCTGGCTTCCCTGCAGGATCAGGCCCAGGATCCCGGCGCCATCCGGTTGCTGTTTCCCGATGCTGGTGCTGCGGCGCTGGCCCAGCGCGACGCTCCTGAACGGGCTGCCGGCATCGCCAGCCTTCGCGATCAGAAACGCTTGCAGAGTGATGGACGCAGCCGCGGCATCCTGCTGGCGGTGCGTCCGTCCCAGGCGGAATACGACGACTTTGAGCAGATCTGCGGTCAGCATGACGGTGCCGTCGTGGCCCTCAATCCCACCCTGGAGGAAGCCGCGGTCAGCATCGTGATTCTCAAAGATCGGAAGAGCGTCGTGTAGGGAAAGAGAGTTAAGATTA
>CAIXOZ010000113.1 GCA_903921295.1 uncultured cyanobacterium
ACCCTCGCGGATCTGATCGAGACGCGCCAGTGCGGCGGTGTCATCGGCCAGCAGCGGCCGCAGGGCGCTCCAGAACATCTGGAAGTTCGCCTCCGCCGCCTGCGGTTGGTTGAGGAAGCAGAAATGGTCGCCGCCCCCGGTCCACGGTTGAAACCGCGGGTCAAAGCGCTCGCAGAAGCCGAAGGGGCCGTAATCCAGGGTGTACCCCCCGGCGGCGCAGTTGTCGCTGTTGAAGTTGCCCTGGCAGTAGCCGACCCGGATCCAGTGCGCGACCAGGGCGGTGAGCCGACCGCGGAACCGCTCGGCCAGCTGCAGCACCTGCTCGCTGAAGGCCAGGTCGGAGGCGATCTCCTGGCGGTAATGGCGTTCGATCAGATGGCTGACGATCTGCCGCAGCTCCACCAGCGCCCCCGGATGGGCCTGGCGACGCACGCGGCGAGCGAACAACTCCAGCTGGCCCACCCGCAGAAACGACGGCGCCACCCGGGTGGTGATCGCCACCGGGTTCTCTACCAGGATGTCGGGATCGAAGGACTGCGAATGCGGGGTGTACCAGGGGCGCCGCACCCGCTCCCGCTGCGACACCACCAGCATCAGCGAACGGGAGGTGGGCACCCCCAGGGCGTGCATGAATTCCTGCGCCAGAAACTCGCGCACGCTCGAGCGGAGCACGGCACGGCCATCGGCGCCGCGGCAATAGGGCGTGGGGCCACCGCCCTTGAGCTGCAGCTCCCAGCGCCTGTCGTTGAACACCCCCTCGAACACCGAAATCGCCCGGCCATCGCCATAGCCATTACCGGTGCCGAAGGGACACTGCTGGATGTACTCCGCGCCGTAGATCGAGAGGGCATAACCCGTGGCCCAGCCATAGGGCACCATCGGCGCCTCGGCCACGCGGATGTCACCGGCGAACAGGCGCAGCATCTGCGGATCCGCCGCCAGCGCTTCGGCCAGGCCCAGCTCCTCGAACAGAGCGCTGCTGTGGGCCAGCAGTCGCGGCTCCGCCAGGGGGGTTGGAGTCACGGGCACGTAATGGCCTGAAAACACCTGACGCGGTTGATGATCCTGACCATCGGCCCTGGCCTGGGGGTCCGCTTGCAGGGCCTCAAGCAACGAGTAATCGGCCCGGCTGGCGAACTCGGCAAAGGTGGTGATCGGCACGGGCGTGGCAGCAGACAGGGTGGTCAGGGGGTGGGGGGATGGGCGGCGCCCGTCTCAGCCGCCGATCCGGCAGCGGCCCGGCGCGAGGGTCTGGGCGCCTCCAGCAGGCTGGCGATGCCCTTGCTGCCGCCGGGCAACGAGGCGCGGGAACGACTGCCGCTCCAGCAGGCCAGGTAATGATGGCTTTCGGGATCGAGGCGCTGCACACCGCTGAAGTTGGTGTTCTCCACCACTGCACCGCTGCACCAGCCGCTCTGGAGATCCGGGGGCTGGTCGGGCCTGCAGGGGCTGGCGCTCTGGGCACGCCCGTAGAAGAAGCGGGTGCCCTCCAGGCGTGCCTGCTCCAGATTGGCGCCGGCCAGGTTCGTGCCGGCCAGATTGGCGCCGCTGAGATCACAGCCCGCCAGATCGCTGTTGCGCAGATCCGCACCGTTGAAGTCCACGCCACGGAGATCGGTACCGGAAAGATCCACACCCCGGAGCAGCGCATGCAGCTGCATCACGGGCACACCATGGATGCGGTCCTCCTCGTAATTTCCCTCCCCATCAAGGATGGCGCGGCCAAGACGGTTGTCGCGGCGCAGGGGCGTGAGCAGGCGTGCATGGGAGAGAAAGCGCAGCACCCGGGCCCGGCCCTCGGTATCGATGCTGCCGAAGACCGCCGCCAGCCGGCCTTCCGCCAGCATCCGCTCCAGCGGCCAGTCCTCGAGCATCCCCTCCTCATCCACGATCAGTTCGGAGATGCCCTGAATGAAGCTGTCGATCGTCTGGGCCTGGGTGATCCGGTTCTGCTGGGTGGTGAGCCGTTGCTCGATCAGCACCTGACGCCAGGCGATCGCCACCGCCACCAGGGCCACGAGGATCTGGCCGAAGGCCCCGATCACCCCCTCGCCGATGGCACCGATCGCCTCCCAGTTGTTGGTGCGGTAGTAGGCGAGGTAGCGATCGAACCAGCCCAGGGCCAGGGGCACCGCCAGCACGGAGACCACAAGACCGAAGATCGCCAGCAGGCGTGCAGCCGGCGCCTCATCGATCCGATCGGCGAGCAGACGCCACAGATCCGGCAGCAGTTCCGCCAGGCAGAGGCTGAGCAGCAGCAGGGCCGCCGGCACCGCCAGCAGGGGCCAGTGCAGCAGCAGCCCGAGCAGGGTGACCAGGGCCGCGAGCAGCAGGCGCAGGGCCACCGAACGACGCAGGCGGATCAGCGGATTGCTGGGGCGAAAAGGGGCGCCGTTCGAGGCAGCAGGTGCCTGCGGCCCGTCCGTGCCGCCGCGGCTCGGGAGCGGTGGCGGCGCAGGCGCGTCGTTCATGCCACCGCCCCCGTCTGGAAGTAGAACCCTGCGGCCAGAATCCCATAGGCCGCAAGCAGCAGCACCCCCTCGAGCCAGTCGGAACGACCATCAAGACTGACCAGATTGCTCACCAGCACCGCGGTGGCGATCGCCACCAGCTCAAAGGGGTTGAAGCTCAGATCCAGGGGCTGGCCAAGGGCAGGACCGAGCAGGATCAGCAGCGGCACCACCAGCAGGGCCACCAGCAGGGTGGAGCCGAGCGCCACCGACACCGCCAGGTCCATCTGATTGCGGCGGGCCAGGCTCACCGCCGTGATGTACTCAGCCACCCCCCCCAACAGGGGCAACAGCACGATGCCGGTGAACAGGGGCGTGAATCCGAAGGAGGCGGTGACCGTCTCGATCACACCGACGAACAGCTCGGAGACATAGGCCAGACCGGCGGTGGCCCCGAACAGCACCAGCAGCCAGGGCAGGATCGGTGGGCGATCGGCGGGGCTGCTCCCGTCCTCGTGGAGCTCCACGGCCGCCACCTCGTACAGGCTGCGATGGGTGCGCAACGAAAAAAGCAGGGTGAGGGCATACACCAGAAGCAGCAGCCAGGCGACGAACAGGGAGAAGGCTTCGTTGCCCCCATGGGTGGCGCCGGGCGTGAGGCTGCTGAGGCTGGGAATCAGGATCGCCAGCACCGCCAGGGTCATCGCCGACCCATTCACCCGCGCCACCACCGGCTGAAACACCTGCTCACGACGTCCGATGCCGCCAACCAGCATCGACAGACCGAGGGCGAGCAGCAGGTTGGCCATCACCGTGCCGGTGATGCTGGCCTTGACGATCTCGCCGAGGCCGGCACGCAGGGCCGTCAGGGCAATGATCAGCTCGGTGGCATTGCCGAAGAAGGCATTGAGCAGCGAACCGATGGCGGGGCCGAGGGCGAGCGAGAGCTCTTCGGTGGCGGTGCTCAACCAGACCGCCAGGGGCACGATCGCCAGGGCGGAGCAGGCGAAGACGGCGGTGTCGCCCCAGCCCAGATGCTCAGCGGCGGCCGCCAGCGGCACAAAGGCCAGCAGCCCCAGGGCGATCCATTGGCGGCTCTTCATCAGGGAAGCCGGAGGGGGGCGGCGCAGAAGCCCATTCTGTCGCCGGGCGCCAAGGCTGACCACGGCCAGCCAGGGAGGGGTGAGAACCGGGCCGGAGCGCTGGCCCGGCCCCGGCCCTCGCGGCCCTCGATGATCGGTCAGGCTGGTGCCTCCTCAGGACGGTGTGATGGTGAAGCGACTGTTGGTCCGGGGGCTGCTGAACGGCCTGGCGGCCCTGCTGCTGCTGCTGACTGCCGTGGCACCGGCCTCGGCGGACTTTGCCCTGCCACCGCTGCCCTATGGGCCCGAGGCCCTGGAGCCGGCGATCGATGCCACCACGATGACGATCCACCACGACCGCCATCACGCCGCCTACGTGGCCAACCTCAATGCCCAGATCCAGGCCCACCCGGAGCTGAAGACCCTCAGCCTTGAGGCCCTGCAGGGCCGGATCTCCCAGTTCCCGGAAGCGGTGCGCAACAACGGCGGCGGCCACTGGAACCACAGCCAGTTCTGGGCGGTGATGGCGCCACCGGGCCAGGGGGGAGCGCCGTCCGCGTCACTGCAGCAGGCGATCGAGGCCGACTTCGGCTCCCTGGAGGGGATGCAGGAGCAGTTCAACAAAGTGGCCGCAGCGCGGTTCGGTTCCGGCTGGGCCTGGCTGATCCGCCGGCCCGATGGCCAGCTGGCGATCACCAGCACCGCCAACCAGGACAACCCGCTGATGGATCAACCGGAGGTGGAGCAGGGCACACCGCTGCTCGGGCTGGATCTGTGGGAGCACGCCTATTACCTGCACTACCAGAACCGGCGCCCTGACTACATCGCCGCCTGGTGGGAGCTGGTGAACTGGTCGGAGGTGAACCGCCGCTTTGCAGCCACTGGCGACGCCCCAGTCAAGGGCTGAGAGACTGCGGGCCAGGGGGTCGAATGGCGCGGACCGCCGATCACCCCCAACAGGCAAAAGAGTGGCTGGAAGGCCCCGGCTTCCGAGGGCAGGATGGACCGTGGCCATGGGGCCATCAGGGCGCTGACGCCAGCGATGAAGAGTGCGGCCCTCTTGAAGGTCATCGGCGGGGCTGGCCGAGAGGATGCTGCCTGCATCAAAGCAATGGCAGGCCACGCACACCCTGATCCAGCTGATCTCGGAGCAGCAATCAGCCGTGCTCGGAAGAGATCGGGCTGACAACTTCGTCACTCGAATGCATCGGCGGGCACAAGAGCGAGGCATGGCAGCACAAGCGCTTGACAACGAGTCCCTGGAGAGCTAGAGAGATTCAGAAACAATCACCAGGCGCTTTTCCCTGATGAAAGAGGTCGTACTTTCGATCACATTGCAAAACTTTTGCATTGAAAGAGCGCTGTGGCCTACCGCGAAAAGTGACGGCATCACCTTTCGTCAGTTTATCGCCGACGAAAACGGCTCGATTTCCAACGACAAGCTGGCCGCCTGCATGAATCCCGTGATGGATTTTGCCGCCATCAATGCTGATATCTCCCCCTTCGACGAGAGCTACATGAGCGTTGAATCTCACCCAGCAGCAGACAGCATCAAGATAGAAAACATACGAGAATCCATCGAAAACGAATGCGTTTATTGCGACGCAACCTGGGTGTTCAACAATTTCAGAATCACGAGCAAGGAAGAAGCCATGGAGTCGTTCTCGATGACCGAGGAAGAACTTGGCGTCTACATGCTCCAGATGCATGGTGACATCCTGCGATCCTACGGCCTTCGCAACAACCGCCGTTCAGAGCCCCGCATTCACGTCGACATCTCCGAATGAGTGCAACGCGGGCCATCACCCACCCGCGATGGCCACAGGAGTCGCCCCCCAAACCATTTCCGCGCAGCAGCACGCGGCAGCTCTTCTCGGCCTTCTCCTGGCTCGGGCTTGTCTGGCCTGAGCCTTACAGGTAGGAATCTGCGCTTACGTGCAACTAAATGACGGTGCCATCGGCCACGGTTGTGTTCTTCTCGATCACGACAATGCCGCTGCGAATGGTGAAACCAAGCGCGCAGCGATCAGCCTCCTGCACCCGATCTTTGTTGATCACCTGCACGTTGGCACCGAGGCGTACATTCTTGTCGAGAATCGCACGCTTCACCACCGATCCAGCCCCAATGCCAAGGGGCACGCCTCCACGGGAACGCACCAGAGCGCGCTCGGCCTCCGATTCATAGGCATCGGCCCCCATCACCAGGGTGTCCTCGAGCACAGCCCCCTCCTCGACCCGCAGGCGCAGGCCCAACACACAGTGATCAATCACGCAGCGATCGAGCAGGCATCCCTCGCTGAGCACGGAACGGTAGAGGCGTGCCTCACGGATCTGACTGGGAGGCAGATAGCGCGACCGGGTATAGATCGGAGCCTTCTCATCGTAGAAGCTGAAGTCAGGCTGTTCATCGGCCAGGGCCAGGTTCGCGTCGTAAAAGGCCTTGATGGTGCCGATGTCCTCCCAGTAGCCATCAAACAGGTAGCTCTGCAGGGGCAGGCCACCGGCCAGGGCGGCCGGAATGATCTCCTGGCCGAAGTCGATGGCCTGCGGGTGACTGGCGAGCATGTTGAACAGGATGTCCCGCTCGAACACATAGATGCCCATCGAGGCCAGAAAAGGGCGGCGCTCCGCTTCCCGTGCCGAAAGTCCCAGGGCCCCGGTATCCACCCGCATCGCCTCGAGAGCCTCCCCCCTGGGTTTCTCGCGAAACTCGCGAATGCGCCCGGCTGCATCGGTGCGCATCAGACCAAACCCCTCAGCAGCCGCGCTGTCCACCGGCAACGCCGCCACCGTCAGGGCGGCACCGCTGGCCCGATGGGCCGCCACGAACGCTCCGTAGTCCATCCGGTAGAGCTGATCACCGGAGAGGATCAGGATCTGATCCACATCCCAGGCATCGAGGAGATCGCGGTACTGGCGCACCGCATCGGCCGTCCCCTGGAACCAGCTCGGGCTTGTCGGAGTCTGCTGGGCCGCCAGCACCTCCACGAAGCCCTGGCTGAAATTCGAGGTCAGATCGTAGGTGAGGCTCAGGTGGCGATTGAGCGATTGACTGTTGAACTGGGTGAGAACGTAGATCTTGAGAATCCCCGAATGGATGCAGTTGCTGATCGGGATATCAATCAAGCGGTATTTGCCGGCGAGCGGCACGGCCGGCTTGGCCCGCGTGCTGGTGAGCGGCTGCAGACGGGTTCCGGCACCCCCGCCAAGAATGATCGCAAGAACACGCTTCATGCGCTGAGCTCTCGCTTGAGGTGGAGATAGAGATGGTTGGGATCCTTGTACTGACGAGGCAGGCAGTGATGCAGGGTCTCAAGGCGATGCCAGCAGACGCTGCGCTGGATCTGCTCGATGGTTTTTTCTTCCCGGATCAGGATGCGCAGAGCCTTGCAGTACAAGTGAAAACTGGCCTCCAGTTCGCCGATCGTGAGGGTGGTGCCAAGGGTTGCCTTGCTCATGTCAGCAACGTTTCAGACGCCTCGCATCCTCAAGGAACCGGCCGATTGGGCGAAGCCCCCACATGGGGGCAATCGAACCCGTGGCTCACCGTCTCGCCGTCCATGGTGCGCGCGACAGCCGCCTTCCCCGTACAGGCAGCCCGCCATACAGGGGGATCGGGATCAGGTGCCTGGCTCGTTCAGATCTGAACCATGCCGCAACGCATTCCCTTCAACACGGCCTGGAGCCGGTTGTGCACGTTGAGGGTTTGCAGCAGCCGCTTGGTGTAGGTGTGCGCCGTTTCATCACTCACCACCAGACGCTTGGCAATCTCCCGATCGCTGAGGCCACTGGCGAGGAGGTCGAGAACCTCATATTCACGCGGGGTGAGCCTGGGACAGCTCAGGTAGGGCAGGATGCCCGTCCGCAGGGAGGAGCTGCGGTAGGAGTGGCCAC
Source organism: uncultured cyanobacterium (assembly GCA_903921295.1). Classification (GTDB taxonomy): domain Bacteria; phylum Cyanobacteriota; class Cyanobacteriia; order PCC-6307; family Cyanobiaceae; genus CAIXOZ01. The sequence continues at coordinate 7,427 of CAIXOZ010000113.1, forward strand.
CGAGCACGGCCATCACGGCCGCCTGCAGTGGCTGATGGTCGTCCACGAAATCCGCCTCTGCAACGACGGCCTCCAGCCACGGCGCATCAATGCATTCAGCAGGAATCACATCCCCCAACGCCAGGACCACGGCGTGGAGCTTCGGATGCAGCTGGCGGGCCTCACGCACCAGATCGAAGCCGTTGCCGCTTTCCAGATAATCGGTGCAGACCAGAAGCTCGTAGGGATCGTCGGCTTCCGAAGCCAGATAGGAGAGGCAGGACTCCTGATCGGTGACGGCGCAGGTGATCCGGGAATATCCGCCAAAGGTGCGGCACAGGGCCCTCAGCAGAAAGCGGCCTTTTGCGGCAACAGCAACGCGGCCTGGAATCACAATCGATTCCAGGCCTTCTTCATGGGTCCCCTTGTCGGCAGTGGCCAGGAAGGGCGTGAGATCCATGCTCAGGCGATGGCCTCTGACCGGACGGGAAGGATGTGAGCAGCCAGCCTAGGGGGCAGGGGCCTGCCAGCGAGCGATCCGGCCTCAGTCGTCGTACACGAGGCAATTGACGTTGGAGGGGTTGAGGTCACAGAACACCTCGAAGGGGGAGGGAGCCTCAACCTCCTCGGGGTGGCGCTGCTGGAACTCCTCCAGTTCCTTGATCTGCTGCTGGATCTTGCTGGCGATCGCTTGCTCACCGTTGGCCTCGGCCTCGGCGAGGGCGGAACGGTAGGTCTGGAGCTGGTCTCCGATGCTGGCCATGGCGAACGACCCTGGGGGGCCCGGATTGGCCCGGTGAATGTAGCCCTGCTGGTTCCCTGAGCGGGAGACCTGACAACCGATCGCTGGACACCTCAGCAATTGGTGATCGGCCGCTGTCTGCATCTCCGGCGGAAGCGCCTCAACGGGGCATCCGTTGATCCGGCCCGGTGGTGCGGCCTTGCGGCCTTGAAGCCGCCGCCACCGCTTCCGAGCGCGTGGAATCAGATGGCCGCATCGATGGCGCAGACCACAAGACCCCCCCCTGTCCGCGAGCTCCGAGGCGGAGGGCCGTGGGCCACGTCGCTGGCCGTGATTCACGAGACGATCAGCTGCCCGGTCGAGCCGGTCCCGGCCGCGATGCCGGCGATGGTGACATGGATCGCCGCCCCGCAGAAGCGCCGATGGTGCACAACGCCCCGCGCAGGACAAGGCGCGGATCCATCCGCCTGAACATTCCGTTGCTGCCGTGCTCGATGCCACCAGTGAAAACAAACATTCCCACACACCACCCAAGCAAGCCTTGAACGGGCGCGGAGAAACTTATTGAAATCGCGAGGATCGACAGATGCCGAAGCCAGGCATCCCATGAGATTCCGGCGAGGGTTACGACAGCGAGTTGCCATCGATTGAGGACAATGGCTCGGCCATACCAGCCTGCGGAGCTTGGCAACCTGCGACCCAGGAACATTCGCTCAGCAGCGAAGAAGATGAAAGCAGTACCAATGATGAGAAAAACAACAGACATTGGTCAATTCTGCTTTGTTGATGTCCAACGCAGGAACGACGGTGCTGTTACCCAATCACGCCATAGTTCGACACCAGATGATCGATCCGGACCATGGTGAATGGAGGCAGCAACAGCGTGAGCTCTACCCTCGGCGTCGGCTCGGCGGAGAGCCTTCTGCGCATCCGCCCCCCACCGTTTCATCCCGACCAGCCGTCACGATGATTGAAGGGGGTGAGGACAACGAGGAGGCCACCGCCTGGCGCCCGGGTGTCGATCAGTGGAGTCGTCAGGTCGCCTTGACCGTGCAGCTCCCGGAGGCTGCAGATCTCCCAGCTGCGATCCCGCAGATCGGCGGCCAAGGGATGGCTCCGGGCAGGACCACGGCCGGGATCTGATCCGGGCCGCCAGCCCAGCCAGTCGGATCAGCGCTGATTCAGACTCAGATCCAGGAGATGCCTTTCTTATTCAGCGAACTCTGACCGGCGCCAGTGGCTCTCCTGCGGAACCACCCATCGCCCGCCCCGTTCCGCAGGGACGCAACGCCATGGGGTCGGGCCAGCACTGACCAGAGGCATGACATCGGCGGACATCACCGCCCTGACTGCGCGGCAAACAGGGCTTCCCGCCCCATGCCACCCAGGCGCGCGGTCGGCGCCGTTTTGGAAGCCCAAGGCCCACTGGGCGATCCAGACCGGGCCGCCGCCACCGCGAACTGGTCGTGCATGGGGAGACTGAGAGAGGTCCGCCGCAGAACGCCGCCATCACGATCTTGACAATCATGAGACCTCATCGCAAACTATCGATCAACACCCATCCAATTAGATGTCAAGCATTAAATTCGATTTTTCGGGCATCCATTCAGGCGGACTGCCCGTGACGTTGGCCTATGAAGACATTCCAGCTGATTACAGCCTGGAATTCAACGCAAGGAGTGACGATGGCGATGACAATTACGAATCCTACGCACCGGACGAAGACACGGTCGATACATCATCGCTGAAGCTGGAAAAAACAGAAGATGGCAACACCATGCTCGTGGGCGTGGCATCATTGGAAGACCCTGAAGACGAAGATTCAGAAGCTTTCTTTCATGGCTGTCGCGATTCCGGCGAAATTCAGATCAGCTTCTGCGTAACGGATTCCGATGGAAACAGAGTATCGCCTTGGTCCTATCACTACACCCTGCCCTGTGATGAAGAGTGACCCGTAACGCAACCAGCGCATCACAACCATCCGGGCCTTCAACCGCCATCGCCTGCTGCCTCTCCTGAACCTCCCGTTCCACGGTTCCCACCTCCCAGCGCGTCTTCCCAACGCACTCCTGACGAACGGGTGACGGCCGTACAACGAAGGGATGGCGTCGCAGCTCGCCATCTCACCGACCGGAAACCATCGCACTGCCGTCTCCTTGCCACAAGGCCACAGCACTGGAGTCACCCGCCCGGGTGCGTGGAGCCCGAACCGCCAGCCTTCGCTACAACAGAGGCATCGCCACCCAACCATGGCCTTCTGGTGGGTCAACCACAGGCAGACCTACCGTCAGGAGACCGACGGCGGCTACATCTGGTCGCCCAAGGCGAACGCCAACGGCGCCCGCAACATCAGTTATGACAACCTCAGCCGCTGTCAGCGGGGAGATGTGGTGTTCAGCTACGCCAGGGGCCGCATCAGCCAGATCGGCCTGGTGGAAACGGCGGCGATCACAGCTCAGAAGCCAGCGGAATTTGGCGCCACCGGCGAGAACTGGAATCCGGAAGGCTGGTTGGTGCGGGTGAACTGGCAGCCACTGCACCAGCCCTTGGTGCCGCAGACGTTTTTCGAGCTGATCCAGCCCCTGCTCCCCGACCGCCACAGCCCGATCAGTACCAGCACGGGCCGGGGCAACCAGGGCGTGTATCTGGCTGGGTTGAGCGAAACACTGGGCCGGCTGCTGGTGAAGTTGATCGAAGACCACGCCGACCCTGCGGTGCACGTGCACCTGGTGGTGCTAGCGGAAGAAGGGGAAGCCACGACCTCCCTGTTCGACGATATGCAGCGGCTGCGGGAGATACCGAGCAGCACCGAGCGGGATGCGCTCACCAGGGCGCGGCTGGGACAGGGAGTGTTCCGCCATCGCGTGGCTGAACGTGAACCGGCCTGTCGGGTCACGGGCCTGCATCGGCAGCAGTTCCTGGTGGCGAGTCACATCAAACCCTGGCGCGACTGCGACAACCGCGAACGGCTCGATGGCGCCAACGGTCTGCTGCTCTCCCCCCATGTGGACAAACTCTTCGACCGCCACTGGATCAGCTTCGACAGTGGTGGCCAGCTGGTCTGTGAACACGAAGCCGCTCGCGAGGCGTTGCGCTGCTGGGGGATCGAGGGAGCGAACCTGATCCGACCCTTCAGCAGGGAGCAGGAGCAGTTTCTCAACGCCCATCGGCTGGTGCTGCGGCGCTGAACGGTGATCCATCGCCAGGGCCACCGGGCAGGAAGCGCCGGATGAAGGTGGTCAGGGCCATCGGCCCGCAGCGGCTGTGCCAGGCGCTGCTGCCGGGAAGGCGTCGCCAGCACTGCACCTGCAACGGCGCCTCCAGACCAGGAAGCAGCTCTACGCCGTAGCGGTAGTCGGCATCAACGGCCTCCTCAGGGGTCGCGATCGGTCGGGCCCCGGGCTGGCTGCGCAGGAAGGCAGCGAGGAAAGCCGCGGGTTCTGGCGTTTCACGCAGGGCTGCGGCCAAGCGCCAGGCGGCACCGGTGGGATAGCCGTCGTGGTCGAAGACGAGGTGGTGGATGTGCTGACAGGGGAAACCGGTGAAGGTGTGAACGGCGCGGGTGGCCATGGATGGGAACGATTGCCATCCATGGGTGCCACCGGGGGTTCAACCCTCGGCCTGCCTGAGCCTGCAGGTGCGGCACCGATCGTCCCGTCCTCCCCTGGCATCAGGGTGCCGCTTTCGATCTCCCACCACCATCGCCGCTGGGAAGCAGCCGCGGAGACAGGGCGGGCACTCCCTGACTGTGGCTGTTGCGCTCGCTTCCTCAAGCCAAAGCCGCCTGCAGCCATGGTTCTGCGCTTGCTTCCCCCCATGGCCCTGGTCTCCGGCCGCCGCTCTTCCCGCTCCTCCCAGTCGTCTCAGGGTCCGGATCCCGACCGCGCCCACCCATCGCCGCGATCCCCTGGGGCGAGCCCGAGCGCGGACGAGAGGCTGGTGGCCTCCCTGATCAGCCTGCTGGAGGCGGGCACCACCCCCTGGCGACGCGACTGGCAGACCGGCGCCAGCAACCACCACTGCAATCTGCTGACGGGCCGTCGCTACCGCGGCGCCAATCCGGTGTTGCTCAGCCTCGGTATGCCGCTGCGGGGCTCCACGCTGCCCTTCTGGTGCAGCTTCGCCGAGGCCAGGGCCCATGGCCTGAGGCCCCGCCGCGGCAGCAGGGCGGTGCATGTGCTTCAGCCCCAGCTGCAGCGCAGCGCAGCGGCATGGCCCACCGAAGGCGCCGCAACGCCGGAGCCAGGGCCAGCCGATGGAACCGAGATGAGTGCTGCCGCCCCGCAGACCACGGCCCCGCAGACCACGGCGCGCTGGATCAGCTATCGGGCCCTGGCGGTGTTCAACGCCCGCGATCTCTGTGGCGAGTCGCTCAGCGACCTGATCCGCAGACGCCAGCAGCAGGCCACGCTGCTGCAGCGGCCGGAGCCGGAGCGCCTGGCCGCCGCCGAAGCGGTGCTGAGCAGCTGGCCGGTGCCGGTACGGTTCGGTGGTGATCGCGCCTGCTATCTCCCGGCGGCCGACCGGATTGTGCTGCCGGCTCGCAACGCCTTTGTTTCAGCGCCGGCCCTTTACGCCACCTGGGCCCATGAAGCGATCCATTCCTCAGGCCACAGCTCGCGCCTGGCCCGGGATCTCTCCGGCGGCATGGGCGACGGCGGCGATGGCGGCCGCGCCTACGCCCGGGAAGAGCTGGTGGCCGAACTGGAAGCGGTACTGCTTGGCGATCGCCTTGAGATCGGCAGCGCCATGGCGAACCACGCCGCCTACCTCAACCACTGGCTGGAGATGCTGCGCGAATCACCGCGCCTGCTGATTTCGGTGCTCGCCGACGCACGCCGCGCTGCGGATCTGATCGCCCCCGAAACGACGCTCCCAGCCGCGGAAGCCACCGATGGAGACCCGCGACTGCAGAGGATCGGTGCCGGGGCCGGCTCAGTAGAGCCATTCCGCCGCCGGGGTGGCCTGGGCGGCCAGCGAGAACCCACCGCCTGAACGGGTGTCGAGATGGATGAAGCCCCGGTTGCGGCCATCGCCGAGGCCACCGCTCCAGCGGCGGCGGATCCATTGGTAGAACTCCTCCAGGGAGCGGCCCACCGGGTACACATCCATCGCTTCGCCGGTGATGTGCTTGGAGCCGCTCACCCCACCGACCGCACGGTTGATCGGCTCCGGTCGGTAGAAGCTGGTCACCCCGAGGGCCGAACCCCAGGCTTCGCGGATCAGCCGATGCTGGGCCGCGGTGGCCAGCACATGTCGCTCATCGGCGGAACCGACGGCCGGGCGACGGCGGGCATCCCACTGCAGCACCTCCCCGACCGACAGATAGGGATGGATCATCGCGTTGAAATCGGCCCAGTCCACCGAGCCGGCGGCCACGATGGAGGGCGGTGCTGCAGCAGCCGGAGCCCCGGACGACTTGGAGGAGGAACCACCATCACCGCACTGGCGCCAGTGCGGCTGCCAGACCCACCAGCTCCCCGCGCCGGCCGCCAGATCCACCTGCGCATGCCCATCAGCCGCCCGCTCATGCAGGGCCAGCACGCCGTAACGCCGGCCCGTGGCCACCGCCACCTTCTGGTCGTCGCTCAGATCCGTGGCCTGAATCGGCTCCTTCTTCATCCAGGTGTCCTCAAGGGCCTCAAGGGTGAAGAGGGGCGTGTCCATGGGCGGCGACACCAGGCGCGTCAGGGCTGGTCCCGAACCGTAGCCAGACGCTCCCGATCGACAAGTCGAGGGCCGAAACCTCCCCAGGCCATCAGCCCAGACGGGTGCTGACGCCGAAGCTGATCAGCCAGCGGTTGACCCGCTCCCGGTCGCGGGGGGGCACCTCCACGATCAGCTGGCCGAGCTCCCGGGCCGCCAGACGCCGCACCGTGCGGACATCCACGTGCCAGAGGGCTTCCGCTTCGCGAATCAACCGGGCCCATGTGCGGGCGGCCTGCCAACGGAGCAGTTTGTGGCTGGGATGGCTGGCGACGGATCTCCTCGTTCAAGGGCTCCATCGTCAGGATGGAGAGCGACGCGCCCCGCTGGGGGGGTTGAACGGCGATCGACGCCTGTTTCTTTAGATCCCGCCCCTCGATCGCAGCAGCCTGCCATCAGGATGCGCCGGAATCGCCCGGGTTCAGGCGGCATCGCGATCGGGGCGCTCCGAATCCGCCGGTACCGGGATCACCTCGAAACCGAGGCCGGCCGCCTCCCGCGCCGACAAGCGGCGGCTCCAGGCCCCGGGCAGGGGCTGATTCCAGCGGAACCCCGCCGCCTTGGCCAGGTGGCGCTCGCTGTAGGCCAGCACAGCCCGGTAGAGCAGACGCGGTTCCAGCGCCTGCTGCAGCAACATCTCCAGATCGGTGCAGCGCTCGAACACCTGAGCCAGGTAGATGCAGTCGGTGAGGGCCCGATGGGCCGCCCAGACCGGAACGCCGTAGGACAGCGCCAGATCCCGCACCGATGGAGTGGTCCGCAGCCGCCGCTCCTCAGGCCAGCGGATGTCCTCCATCGAGCAGATCCAGGGCCGCTCAATCGCCGGCAGACCACCGATCCCGAACCACTGGCGATCGAAGGCCGCGTTGTGGGCCACCACCGCATCCGCGCTCGCCACCAGGTCCTCAAACAACCGCAGCGCGGTCTCCACGGGCTGATCGATGCGGGTCACCGCCGCGGCGATGCCATTGACCATCTCGGCCGGATTGCGCTCGCAGGGCAACAGGAACGAAAGCTGCGAGAGCACCGAGCGGCTGGCCACATCAAACAGAATCGCCCCCACCTCGATGCACTGATGCCGCTCCGGCGTCAGGCCGGTGGTCTCGGTGTCGAGGATCAGCAGCCGCTGCGGCATCCTCGCTGCGGCGGCAGGCTCCGGCTCGGGCGTCGCTGCGGCGCTCACCGGCTCGGGCGCGCTTTCCGGCAGTAGCGCCTCAGGGGCTGATGCGACCTGCGCAGGCGGGGCCTCCGGGATCGCTGCGGGCTCCGGATCGGGCGCGGCCGCGGGCTGCGCTGCGGGCGGATCCAACGCGACCAGGGCCAGCAGATCCACCTGCTCCCACTGCGAGGGCACGGGATCCGGGGCGGCGGGCTCAGCCATGGCGACGGGGCGGGACGCGAGCGAAAGCCTCCCCATGGTCCCAGGTTGTTCTTCCTAAGGTGATGGTTTGAAGCCTCAGGTCTTGGCCCTCACCCTCGGCGATCGCGCCCCAGCCGTGGCCCTGCTCGATCAGGACGGCATCGAGCGACGGGTCGATCAACGCAACGGCACGCCCCTGGTGCTCTTCTTCTACCCGAAGGACGACACCCCGGGCTGCACGATGGAGGCCTGCGCCTTCCGCGACAGCCAGGCCGATCTGCGGGCCCTCGGAGCCGAAGTCTGGGGGGTCAGCGGCGATGACGCCGCCAGCCACCGGCGCTTCGCCCAGCGTCACCAGCTGCCCTACCCGCTCCTGGTCGATCAGGGCAATCAGCTGCGCAAGGCCTTCGGGGTGCCCTCGGTGCTCGGTCTGCTGCCCGGCCGGGTCACCTATGTGATCGATGGCGATGGCGTGATCCGCCACAGCTTCAACAACCTCCTCGATGGTCCCGCCCACCGCCGCGAGGCCCTCGAAGCGCTGCGCCGCCTCCAGCAGGGCAGCTGACCATGCACTGGCGCCAGCAGGGAGAACTCTGGGTGCTGGCACCGCAGCGCCGCGATCCGATCGGAGTGATCGACTTCATCGGCGGCAGCTACCTGGCCGCCACGCCCCAGCTCAGCTACCGGCGTCTGCTCGAAGGCCTGGCGGATGCCGGCTGGCTGATCCATGCCTGGAGCTATGTGCCCGGCTTCGATCACCAGAGCCAGGCCAATGCCGCCTGGCGCTGCTTCCGCGAAGCCCATCAGACCCTGCTGCGCACGCAGGGCACCGCACCGGAACTTCGCCTGCGACTCGGCCACAGCCTCGGCTGCAAGCTGCATCTGCTCGCCCCCGATGGGGGGCGCAACTGTGACGGCGTGGCGGCCCTCGCCTTCAACAACTTCTCCGCCGAGCGCTCGGTGCCCCTGCTGGCCGAACTCAGTCAACCGCTCGGCTTCCGAACGGAGTTCAGCCCATCGCCCCGGGAAACCCTCCGCCAGGTGCAGCGCAGCTACCGCCAGCCCCGCACCCTGGTGGTGCGCTTTCAACGCGACAGCCTCGATCAGAGCGAACGTCTGCTGACAGCCCTGCGCGCGCGTGAGGAGGACCTGAGCGAACTGCTGACGCTGCCGGGCGATCACCTCAGCCCCGCGAGCGCCGGCCTGCGCCGGACATTGATCGGTCGCTGGGCCGATGATCCGACCCGGGCCCGGGACATGAAGCACCTGGTCGACCTGATCCACACGTGGTCCCATCCCGACCGGGACCCCTGAGAAGGAGCTCACATTCAACCCGCACCGCCGTGCCTTTCCAGGGAGTCCTGAGACCACCCGCTCCAACAGCCTCTCGTCGTAGCGCAAAGCACCCGAGGAAACCAGGGAAGCCGTGCCAGCAGACAAGGAGCAGCGAAGCCAACCTCAGGAGTTTCTTACGCTACAAAAAGCAAAGTGATCGATCCATACCATGAGCCGAGCAAAGTGCAGGCAAATGGACACACAGCACCCGGCCATCCAACTCGCTCTTGACACAATCTCCGAGCTTGATTGCATTAAAATTATTCAAGAATGCCTTGATCACATTGATATCATCGAAATTGGAACACCCTGCATAAAATTCAATGGCCATAAAATTCTTGAGCAGGTGATCAGGGTCTCCTGCGGCAAGCCAGTGCTTGTTGACCTCAAGACCATGGACGCTGGAAGCTACGAAGCCGACCCCTTCTACCGCATGGGCGCCGACATCTGCACCGTCCTCGGAACCGCAAGCCAGGAGACAATCCAGGGAGTTGCAGAGACAGCCAAGAAGCATAAAAAACGATCTCAGGTTGACCTGATCAACGTCATCAACAAAAAGGAAGCCGCACGGGACGCAAGTCATTTGGGAGTGGATATCATCGGCATTCACACAGGAATCGATGCCCAAAGCCTGGGGCTGACCCCATTTCAAGACCTCAGGGAAATCGCGAATATGAATCTGGGGAAAACCATCTCTGTTGCTGGAGGAATCAACCAGGAGACCGCACCTCTGGCCATTGAACTGGGGGCCGATATCGTTGTCGTTGGCGGAGCAATCACAGGGTCCGATCAGCCTGGGAAAATTGCTGCCAACATTCGCCAATCGATCCAATAGAGGCAGTAGACATCACAATCATGCTTCAACCATCAAGCCATGAGATCACCAGAACATGCCCTGGAAATAGCGAATACAATCAGGAATTTCATTTCCATTTACCAGCAGAATGATCACCAGGAACTGAGAGACTTTATTGACGCCATGAGGAGCTCCAGAAAAGTCTTCCTTCTGGGCGCCGGCAGATCCGGTCTTGTCACCAAGTTCTTTGGCATGAGGCTGATGCATCTAGGCATTCACGTCCATCTCTGGGGAGATTGCACAACCCCCAGAGTCGAAGCCGAAGACCTGGTGATCGCAATTTCAGCCTCTGGAGAGACACCAACTGTTTTCACTGCGATGCAAAGAGCCGCCCAGGAAGGCGCAACGCTGGCAAGCATCACGCAATCAAAACCAAGCTCGATTGCCAACCTCTGCGACCTGGTCATTGATCTACCCAAGCCAGAAAAAGAAGCCCGTTCAATCCACTCACTTCCCCTGGGGAGTCTCTTTGAACTTTCGAGTCTTTTGCTGCTGGAAGGAATGATTGCTGAAATGATGCACGACCATGCAATCCATGAGGACAGCCTGCGGCAACGTCACAACATCCTTGAGTAGGCAGGTACCCACCCCCAAGGCCTCCGAACGCAGCCTCTGATGCAGCCTCTCGTGGGCGGGGTCAACCCTCACACCCGCAGGGCATCGAGCACCGAGCGATCTTCCAGGGTGCTGGTGTCACCGCTCACCTCCTGACCAGCCGCCAGAGCGCGCAGAATCCGGCGCATGATCTTGCCGCTGCGGGTCTTGGGCAGGGCATCGGTGAACTTGATCACATC
>CAIXOZ010000114.1 GCA_903921295.1 uncultured cyanobacterium
GAGGCCACCGAGCTCTTCGCCCGCGGCATCGGCGAAGCCACCGATGTGGTGGGCAAGGAGATGTACACGTTCAGCGATCGCGGCGATCGCAGCTGCACCCTTCGCCCGGAGGGCACGGCGTCGGTGGTGCGGGCAGCGATCCAGCACAACCTGCTCAGCCAGGGGATGCAGCGTCTCTGGTACAGCGGGCCGATGTTCCGCTACGAGCGTCCCCAGGCCGGCCGTCAGCGCCAGTTCCATCAGATCGGTGTTGAGATGCTCGGGGTGGCCGATCCCCGCAGCGATGTCGAGGTGATCGCCCTGGCCTGGGATCTGCTGCGCGATCTCGGCCTCAGTGGCCTGGCCCTCGAGCTCAACACCCTGGGCAGCAGCGAGGATCGCGCCCGCTACCGCCAGGCGCTGGTGGCCTGGCTGCAGCAGCGCTCTGAGGCCCTCGATGAGGATTCCCGCGACCGGCTGGAACGCAATCCGCTGCGCATCCTCGATTCCAAGAACGCCGGCACCCAGGCGTTGCTGGCGGAGGCCCCGACCCTGCCGGAGGCCCTGGCCCCGGAGAGCCGCCAGCGCTTTGAGCAGGTGCAGGCAGGCCTGAGCGCCCTCGGCATTCCCTTCACTCTCAACCCGCGTCTGGTGCGTGGGCTGGATTACTACAGCCATACCGCCTTTGAGATCACCAGCGATCAGCTCGGGGCCCAGGCCACCGTCTGTGGCGGCGGCCGCTACGACGGACTGGTGGAACAGCTCGGGGGGCCTGCCACGGCCTCGATCGGCTGGGCCCTGGGCATGGAACGGCTGGTGCTGCTGCTCGCCCAGGCCCGTGATCAGACGACCGCCCGCGAGGCGGCGCCGGATCTGTATGTGGTCAGTCGCGGTGAGGAGGCTGAACCCCAGGCGCTCGTTCTCAGCCTGGGCCTGCGCCGCCTGGGCCTGACGGTGGAGCTGGATCTCAGTGGAGCGGCGTTCGCCAAGCAGTTCAAGCGCGCCGATCGCCGTGCTGCCGCCTGGGTGGCCGTGATCGGCGACGACGAAGCCCGGGATGGCCAGCTGCGCCTGCGGCGCCTGGCGGGGGAGGGTGAGGAGTTGCGCCAGCCCCTGGCGGACCTGGAGGCGATCGCAGCCCTGGTGCGTCAGCCAACCGGCTGAGATTGAAGCGGTCGCGTTCGTTGCTCGGCAAGCGGCCGGTGTGACCTGGCCTCGTCGCGCCAGACGGACGCTCAGGGTGTCGGCCTGGCGTGGCCGTCATCAGCCTGCAGACCCTGGGCGGCTTCCAGATCGGTGGTTCCGGGGCGGGCCATGCAGGCGATGCCCGCCATCAGCATCCAGTCGAGCACGTTGATCCGGGCGTCGAAGCTTGGCAGGTCCCAGAGGTGCAGCCAGAGCATCACCAGGGTGGCCAGCAGCCAGGCTCGATCCAGATCCTTGCTGCGACGCCAGAGCAGGGGCGTGACCGTGGCGAGGGGGCGGCAGAACACCGCCAGCAGCAGCAGCAGCGCCGGCAGGCCGTGGCTGACAGCGAACTCCAGCCAGAGGTTGTGGCTGTGGAGGATTCCGCCCCGAAGGGGTTGGAGTCCGTTCAGCTGCTGGACCAGGTCGTTGAAGTAGATCTGCACAAAGCCGTTTTCGCCATAGCCGACCCAGGGAGAGTGGGCGATGTAGCCGATCGCCGCTGCGAAGATGGCGGGTCGCCTGGCGTACTTCAGCTCGTCGGCCGTGCCACTGCCCATCTCCTGAAGTTTCTGGATCAGCGTCTCCGGAACGATCAGATCCAGCAGCGGTGCCAAGGCTGAGCCCGGACCCAGGTGCACCTTCAGCAGCACCAGACTGCTGTATCCGAGGCAGGCCACCAGCACGCCGATCCGGCCCCGGCGGCCGCAACTCAGGGCCCAGATGAGCGGGATCGGCGCCAGGGCGTTGCGGGAGCTGGCGATCACCATGGCGACGGTGGCGGCGATCGTGATCCCAAGGGCTGCCAGCCGTTCGCGCAGGATCTGATGGTGGTTCAGGCAAGCCGCCACGAGGAAGGGCATCGTGATCGCCAGCCAGGCCCCGGTCACATTCGGGTTGTCGAACATGCCGGCCCCTCTGGCGGGATCGCCCATCGGCCAGCGGATCAGGCCCCAGCAGGTTTCCAGCAACTGCGTCGCCCCCGTGATCCTGTGCCCCAGCGTGACGACGATCACCGGCACGGTGCCGGCCAGGATCCATTGCCCAAGCCTCCGCCGGCTGTCGCTGTTGGCCAGATAGGGCTGGATCGCCAGAAACAGCCAGAAAAAGGGCAGCCAGTTGAAGAGTTTCCACCAGGCATCCGGGCCACCGACGGCCCAGGCACTGCCAACGACCAGCAGTCCGGAGAGCAGCAGCAACAGCCGGGCTTCAGGACGACTCAGAGGGGCCGGCTGACGCCGTGGACGCTGGCTGGTGATCGCCAGCAGCAGCAGCACGCCGGCGATCAGGGCACTGCTGGGCAGGATCAGCAGCGCCAGCTGCAGACAGATCCAGCCAGCGGGCCTGCAATCGCTGGGACATGCGGAGGCCAGGGGCCGCAGCACACCGTGAATCCTGGCCTGGATCGCTCCCATCGCTGGATCGTATCCGCCTGCCGCCGCGGCAGCCTCTGCAACCCGAGTCCTGCGCGACTCCTCGGCCTCTCCTTGTGATGTCGGCCCTGTATCGGCTGCGGCAGCCGGGCGATGGGGGCCTGGCTCGTGCTGGAGCTGGGAAGGTGTCCGGGCGATCCAGCGCAGTCAACCGCTGGGCGTCGCAACCCCAGGCGCGGATCGGGGGCGCGGATCGGGGCCAATGGACATAAAAAAAGCGGACCCGGGAGGCCCGCCGGGCTGGTTGTCTGCAACAGACCTCCAGCCTTGGTGTTGAGACAACTTCAGGCGGAACCGACGCCGACGTAGGAGCCGTAGAAGAACAGGCCCACCACGAAGATCACGGCCATGCCACCGGCGGTGGCCACGAGCCAGAGGGGAAGGACACCTTCGGTCCAGCGGGAGCGCCAGGCCACAGCCGGGCGACCATCGGGAAGGCGGTCGGGAATGCGACCGTCAGGAAGATTGGACTTTTTACCGCTCATCGTGCGAACTCCCGATCAGTTGAAGAAATAGCTCGAGAACAGAACGCCGGTCACGAACACAAGCAGCAACCCCAGATAGAGGCTGGTGCGGTTCAATTCGACCGGCAGATTGTTCGGGTTGGGGTTGCGTTGCATGACGGGCTCAGCGGCGGACGAACTGCATGGCCGCCAGGGCACCCAGGAAGAAAACCGTGGGAATGCCGAGGGCGTGCACAGAGAGCCAACGCACCGTGAAGATCGGGTAGTTGCGCGGCGTGGTGGGGGCGGGAGCTTGGGTCATGGCTTATTTCAGTCGCTGGTCAAGCGAGCTCTTGCCTTCGTAGCGTTGGCTCACAACGGGAGCCTTGGTTTCCTGGGCCTGGAAATAGGCATCCGGGCGCGGGGTCCCGAAGGCGTCGTAGGCCAGGCCGGTGGACACAAAGAGGAATCCAGCCAGGAAGATCGCCGGCAGTGTGACGGCGTGGATCACCCAGTAACGGATGCTCGTGATGATTTCGAAGAACGGGCGTTCCCCTGTGGAGCCGGCAGCCATGGCAGCGAGCGTTCAGCTGGTCGATCCTAAGGTCAAGAAGGCGGCTGCCGGGCGCGTGTCGGTTGCTTGGTTACACAGGGACGCAGTTCGCCCAGGCGGAGGGCCTTGGCTGGATCGCGGACCTGGATCGTCGATGCTCCAGGGTGCTGTTTCAGTGCGAGGCTCCGGCGCCGGCGTGGTGGGATCGCGAGGGGCTCCGGGCCTGGGATGCCTGCGCGGCAGGCCTGGGCAGCGTCGCGTGGCGTCGGCCCGCCTGCAGAGGTCGAACGCTGGACGGTGATCGCTGGCGTGTCCGCGCCTGCTTGCCAGCAGGGCGATGGCAACGGCAAGTCCTGCGCCGTGGCAGGGCCCCGCACGGGGCTGGGCTCCGGCCCCCGAGCGGCCTGGGCTTGCGGAGAGGTTGCGCCATCCTGTGGGCTCGGCTCCTGGGAGAGCCGTCGCCCTGCCGGGAGGTGCCCGGTGGACAGCAGGCTGACTCGGAGAGTTCGCCGCGTCGCAACGCTGGCTGGGCGGTCGCGCTGTCCGGGGTGGTTCCCAGTCCGCTGCTGATGGTGATCAGAGCGTCGAGCCCGGTCTTCCTGCGCTCACCCGGATCGATGGTCTGCGGGGCGCCAGTGGGGAAGCCGCGGCGCGTCCGCTGGCTTCGGTCCCTGGGAAATTGGGCCGACGCACGGGTGACGTCCCGAGGCGATCGAGGACCGCCCCTGGCCCTTGAGCAGGTTCCAGGCGGTTGAGGCTGCCAGCGCCAGCGGGCAACCCCGGCCTGGATCGGAGCCCCAGCGGTGCCTCAGCCCACCCAGCGCAGCAGATAGCCCCGCTCTCCAAGCACGAAGCCTTTGCCATCGCCGGGGAACAGGATCCGGGTGAAGTTGGTGCCCTGCTCGGCACCCACGGAATCCTTCTGCCAGGTGCGGCCGTTGTCCGCACTGCTCAGCAGTGTGCCGCTGCCGCCACCGGCCCAGATCCGGCCCTGCGGATCCCAGGCCATGTCGAGGTAGCCGAAGCCGTTGGTGATCGGGATGATCGGCTTGGTCCAGGTTTCCGTTTCCGTGGCCTCAGGATCCGGGGTGGCCGTGCTGCTCAGGCGCATCTGGGCGCCGCGGGTCACCATCCAGAGATTGCCGTCGGGTTGGTAGCCCATGCTCTGCAGCCGCTGGCTGCTCACCCGCTGATGCGGTTGCCAGACGGTCTGACCCGGATCCCAGGTGGCATAGAAGTTGCCCAGGCTGCTGACGCTCACGTAACGGCCATCGTCGGAACGGCGCAGGTCGCGGACGGCGCCGGCGGCGTCGCTGACGTTGGCCTGCCAGCTGCTGCCGCCATCGCGGGTCTCATAGACGGCGCCGACATTGGTGGCCAGTTCCGCGTGCCTGTCGCCGAGGGCGGTGATCAGGTAAGGCTCGCCCGGGAGCTTGGTATCCAGGAAGAGACGGCTCCAGTTCTGGCCGCCATCGGTGCTGTGCAGCAGCAGGCCCGGCTGACCGGCGATCCACCCCTCATCGCCCTGGAAATCGATGCTCAGCAGGCGGAAATTCTCCTCAGGCGGCAGTTCCAGCGCCCGCTCCTCCCAGCTGGCGCCACCGTCGTCGGTCTCCAGGATCAGGCGGTTGCTGCCCACCAGGAAACCGTGGTTGCTGTCGGTGAAGGCGACATCCAGCGGGTTGGAGCGCGTGCTCAGGGGCACGGGCTGCCAGGGGCTGGTGGCGGCGCTGGCGAGGCCGGTGGTGACACAACCGCCGAGTCCGAAGCCGAGTCCAGCCACCAGCAGGAGGCTGAGCAGGGGGGAGAGCAGTCGCGTCAGGGTGGAGCGCAGGGGCGTCACGGCGGGTCGGCGTCGAAGGACGATCGGAGTGGAGGAAGGAGGAGGCGGGAGCGGGCTTGCTGTGAAGGCAGCCCGCGCACGCCGGGGGGCTAGCCCTCGGGGAATCAGAGGCGGCGGCTGAAAACGCCTGCCTGCGCCCTCAACGCAGCGAATACAGGGAGAGGAAGAAGGCGATCGCCAGGGCGAAGCCTCCGAAGATCAACACATTCTTCTGGCCGGGGGTGAGTCGGTTCACCCCGAGGCCGAAGTTGAGGTTCTCGTCGAAGCCGCTGGGCTTGTCACGGGGGCCGATGTCGCGGAAGGCCGGGGTCCTGCTGCGACACACCGGGCAGCGGAAGCCGACCGGGTCGAGGGCGCTGAAGGGGGTGCCGGGCTCAATCGCCAGTTTGCGCACGCCCTCGGCGGGGTCGTACACGTAGCCGCAGCTGCGGCACTCGAAGCGATGGGTGTCAGGGTCGTTGCCGCTGGCCTCAGCCGTCGCGTCTGCCCCGGCGGGTGGCTGGTCAGCCGGCCCGGCTGGATCGACGCCGGCTGCGTCGTCGCCATCAGGCCCGGGGGCTGGATGGATGACACCGTCAGGCTCGGTGCTGTTCTCAGGCAACGCCTTGGCCTCCGACGGGTCGGAATCGCTCCCGGCCGGCCCTTGGCTCGTGGTTGTGTCGATCACCCGCCCCTGGTGGATTGGCGGCGACTCTAGGCAGTGGCCTGCAGCGGCCGGCGGGCACGAGCCCTGTCAGTGGGGCAGGCTCCAATGCCCAACCCCTGGCGACGGATGCCAGACTGCCGCCAGCAAGGGCCAGCCCATGTTTGTGCTCCCCGGTTATGACGCCTTCCTCGGCTTTCTGTTGATCGCCGCCGCCGTGCCTGTGCTGGCGTTGGTGACCAACAAGATCGTGGCCCCTGGAAGTCGGGGCGGTGAACGGGAGCTCACCTATGAATCCGGCATGGAGCCGATCGGCGGCGCCTGGATTCAGTTCAACATCCGCTACTACATGTTCGCGCTGGTCTTCGTGATCTTCGACGTGGAGACCGTGTTCCTCTAACCCTGGGCGGTGGCCTTCCACCGTCTCGGTCTGCTGGCCTTCGTCGAGGCTCTGGTGTTCATCGCCATCCTGGTGGTGGCCCTGGCCTACGCCTGGCGCAAGGGCGCCCTGGAGTGGAGCTGATGCAGCGTCCTCCGGCTGACCCAATGGTGTGGCATCCCGCCTGATCTGATCCCATGACCCTCACCCCTCCTGCGGCCAGCTCCACGCCTGGCTCCGCCGGCTTCCAGGAACCGGTTGACTCGCCATCGGTGGCGGCCCTGCGTGATCTGCGAGCCGCGAGCTGCGCCCCGGTCGGTGCCCCTCAGGTCACCAATGAGCTGTCCGAGAACATCATTCTCACCAGCCTGGATGACCTCCACAACTGGGCCCGCCTCAGCAGCCTCTGGCCGCTCCTTTACGGCACAGCCTGCTGTTTCATCGAGTTCGCGGCCCTGATCGGCTCCCGCTTTGATTTCGACCGATTCGGGCTGGTGCCGCGCTCCAGCCCCCGTCAGGCCGACCTCCTGATCGTGGCCGGTACGGTGACGATGAAGATGGCCCCGGCTCTGGTGCGTCTCTATGAGCAGATGCCCGAGCCCAAGTACGTGATCGCCATGGGCGCCTGCACGATCACCGGTGGAATGTTTTCGGCCGATTCCACCACGGCCGTGCGCGGTGTCGACAAGCTGATCCCGGTTGACCTCTACCTGCCGGGATGTCCGCCCCGTCCCGAGGCGATCTTTGATGCTGTGATCAAGCTGCGCAAGAAGGTCGGCAACGAATCGCTGGCCGAGCGCGGCCAGGTGCAGCAGAAGCATCGCTACTGCACGATCCCCCATCAGATGCGTGCCGTGGAGCCACTCGTCACCGGCGCCTATCTCAAGGCAGAAAGTCAGCGCCGGGCGCTGGCCGCTGCTGCCGGTCTGCCCTTCGAGACCGCCCCTTCCACCACCGCCGCAGAGGCGACCCCTGTCACCCGTTCCAGCGATGCCTGATCCGAACGCCGCCGCCACCTCAGGCGATGCTCCCCAGTCCGGCAGCGAGGCTCTGGCGGCCACGGCGCCGGCCCCCGGTCCCATGGCCACCTGGCTCGGGAGCCAGGGCTTTGAAGTCGACAGTCTCGGCGCCGACCACCTCGGTGTCGAAATCCTCGGGGTTGAGCCGGAGGCCCTGCCCCTCGTGGCCACGGCGCTCA
>CAIXOZ010000115.1 GCA_903921295.1 uncultured cyanobacterium
ATGTGCTCGAAGGCCCGTTTCACCGTGCTGGTTCCTGCGCCGGAGGACCCGGTGACAGCCACAACGGGATGACGCTTGGACATCTGGCGCAGGAAGAAAAAACCGCTGGAATTCTTGCAGGTCGCTGGCCCCTGACCAACGGCGAGCGTTCAGCTCTCCAGCTGGCGCAGCAGCTGATCCCCCATGGCGCGGCACCCCAGCAGGGTGCAGCCCTCGGCCATCAGGTCACCGGTGCGGTAGCCGGCGGCCAGAACGGCGTCGACGGCCTGCTCCAGGGCCGTGGCGGCCGCCTCCTGACGCAGTCCGATCCGTAGCATCATCGCGGCTGAGAGCACCATCGCCATCGGATTGGCCTTGTCCTGGCCGGCGATGTCGGGAGCAGAGCCATGCACGGGCTCAAACAGACCGGGGCCGCTCGCCCCCAGGGAGGCGGAGGGGAGCATGCCGATCGAGCCGGTGAGCATCGCCGCCTCATCACTGAGGATGTCGCCGAAGAGGTTGCCGGTCAGCAGCACATCGAACTGGCGCGGAGCCCGCACCAGCTGCATGGCGGCATTGTCGACATAGAGGTGGCTGACCCGGACATCGGCGAACTCCGGCGCGAGACGATCGACCCGCTCCCGCCAGAGCTGGCTCACATCGAGAACGTTGGCCTTGTCCACCGAGCAGAGCTCGCCGCGGCGCTGCTGGGCCAGTTCAAAGCCGACCCTGGCGATCCGATCCACCTCTTCGGTGGCGTAGACCATGGTGTTGAAGGCCCGTTCACCAGTCTCGGTGGCGATCCGGCCCTTGGGGGTGCCGAAATAGATGCCGCCGGTGAGTTCCCGCACCACCAGCAGATCCACACCGCTGATCACCTCTGGCCGCAGGGTGCTGGCGTCAATCAGGGCCGGAATGGTTTTCACGGGCCGCAGGTTGGCGAACAGGCCAAGGCCGGCCCTCAGAGCCAGCAGTCCGGTCTCGGGGCGCTGCTCCCTGGGCAGGCTGTCGTACTGCGGACTGCCGATGGCGGCCAGCAGCACGGCATCGGCCTGCCGACAGGCGTTGAGGGTGTTCTCCGGCAGCGGCGAACCGGTGGCATCGATCGCCGCACCCCCGACCGGCTGTTCGTCGTAGGTGAGGCTGAACCCATGGCGGCTGGCCACGGCATCGAGGAGCTGCCGGGTCACGGCTGTGATCTCGGGGCCGATGCCATCCCCGGGCAGCAGGGTGATCCGATAACTGGTCATGCAGGCCGTGATGCGCTCACGGGGAGGCTACGTCTCCGACTTCAGCTGGCGGACGGTCCGCGCCATCTCCGGCAGTTTCGAGAACACGGCGGAACACCGCAGCCAGAGGCGGTTGGGAATGGCGGGGTAACCGCTGACCACCTCCCCGGCGGCAACATCGCCATGGATGCCGGATTTCGAGGAGGCGATCGCCCGGTCGCCGATGGTGGCGCGATTGGCCACACCAACCTGGCCGGCAAGGATCACACCATCCCCGAGGCGGGCGCCGCCGGCAATGCCCACCTGGGCCGCGAGGGCGCAGCCCCGGCCGGTGGTCACCCCATGGCCGATCTGGACCAGATTGTCGATCTTGGTGCCGGCTCCGATCCTGGTTTCGCCCACCGATGGACGATCGATGGTGCTGCCGCAGCCGACTTCCACGGCCTCCTCGAGCACCACCAGACCGGTCTGCGGCATCTTGCGCCAACCCCTGGCGGTGGGAACAAAGCCGAAGCCCTCGGAGCCGATCACGGCGTTGGAATGCACCACACAGCCGCGGGCCAGCCGGCTGCCGGGATGAAGAACGGCGCCAGCGTGGATTTCGCAGCCTTCCGCCAGGTGCACATCGTCGTAAAGCACCACACCGGGGTGAAGGATGCAGCCATCGCCCACGACACTGCCCTCGCCGACAACGACGTGGGGGGCGATGTGAACCCCATGGCCGATCTGGGCGCCGGGCTCGATCACGGCCGTGGGATGGACTCCTGCCGGTCGGGCACGGCGGGGGTGAAGCGCATCGAGCGCTTCAGCGAAGCCCAGGCGCGGATCCTTCAACGCCACCCAGGCCACGCCCTGGGCTGTGGCCTGGGCCTGGAGCTCGGGATCAAGGGGAAGCAGGAGCGCCGAGGCGCCCGTTCCCGCCAGGGCGGCGGCCAGGGCATTGCCCTTCTCGAGGAAGCTGAGCTGACCGGCCACGGCCTGGTCCAGGGCGGCGGCCCCGGAGAGGAGCGGATCCCCGGCCAGATCGCGGGGGGTGGTCTCCTCCAGGGCGCTGAGGTGGCCGAGCAGGCTGCTGAAACGCATTCCCGAAGGTGGCGGTATGGGCGGGATCGTAGGGGGCGCTGCGTTGGGACGCTCGCAGTGCAGGCGCTGACGTGTCGCTCCCGGCCTTCAGGGCCATGCAAGGGGCTCAGGAGCCGCCGGACAGGCGCGCCTTGCCTCGATCAGGACCAGGGCACAGGCGGCAGGCGAACCCGTGGCATCCCCGCCGAAGCGAGCGGTGTGGCCGCCCACCCCGGCACGCCCGGCGGAGCGAGGGCCAGGGGGCGGAGAGATCGCGCCGGGAGGGGCGTCAGGCCGTAGCCGGAGCCACCACGGTCAGGACCAGATGGTCACGGTGGACCACCGCCTCACCCACCGGCCCGAGCGTGGCTTTCACCGCTTCGCTGCTCAGGCCGATCACCTGGCTGAGCTCCTCACTGCTCAGGGCCGTAAGGCCGCGACCGAGCTCGCGACCATCGGCACTGAGCAGACGCACCGCGTCACGACGGCCGAATCTGCCCTCCACAGCCCGGATGCCGACGGCCAGCAGCGAGGCGCCCTGCTCAATCAGGGCCTTTTCAGCGCCGGCATCGATGGTGAGACTGCCTTTGGGCAGCAGCGCATAGGCCAGCCAACCCTTGCGATCCGGCAGCGGATCGGCGCTGGGGTGAAAGACGGTGCCAAGACGCTCACCCTCCAGCAGGCCCTGCAGGACGCCAGGGTCGCGACCATCGCCGAGATGGACGCGGATGCCGCTGGAGGTGGCGATCCGCGCTGCCGCGAGCTTGGTGGTCATGCCTCCGGTGCCCCACTGCCCCCCCGAACCGGCAACACCGCTGAGGCTCTCGAGCTCGACCAGATCGCGCACCTCTGCGATCGGCCTGGCGGTGGCATCACGTCGGGGATCGCCGGAGTAAAGCCGATCGACATCGGTGAGCAGGATCAGCTCATCGGCAGAAATCGCCGCCGCCACAAGCGCGGACAGCGTGTCGTTGTCGCCGAATCGCAACTCATCGGTGGCGAGGGTGTCGTTTTCGTTCACGATCGGCACCACCCCCCAGGCGAGCAGTTGCTCCAGGGTTCTGGAGGCGTTCTGGTAGCGACGGCGGGAGGCCAGATCGCCCCGGGTCAGCAACACCTGAGCCACCGGGACGGCGTGGCGGGCAAAGGCCGCTTCGTACAGGCCCATCAGCCGCCCCTGTCCGACGGCGGCAGCCGCCTGGAGCGCCACGACCTCCGTGGGCCGGCTGGGTAGTGCAAGGGCCACGCAGCCGAGGCCAACGGCACCGCTGGTGACGAGCACCAGCTGCTCGCCCAACCGCTGCCTGGCACTCAGAGCCATCGCCAGGTCGGCGATCACCGCGGCGGTGTCCCGCTGATCGGAACCGCGCAGCAGGCTGGTGCCCACCTTGATCACCCGGCGCAGAGGATGGGGCGAGGACGAGGCCATCAGCGCAGAGCCATTCCAGCCAGGCGGGCCAGCCGGATCTCCAGGCCCTGAAGGCGATCCTGATGGCAGGGGCTGCCATCGGCACCCATCGGCTTGATCAGAACCGTGTAGAGACCGAGTCGGTTGCCGGCGAGCACGTCGGTGAACAGGCGATCGCCGACCATCGCCACCCTTCCGTGGGGCAGGCCGAGCTCGGCGAGCACCTGGCGCAGCGCCCCGGAGCGGGGCTTGGAGGCCGATGTGGTGTAGGGAAGGCCGAAGGGTTCCGCCACCGCACCGATACGCCGACGGGAGGGGTTGTTGCTGAGCAGATGCACCGGGAAGCGGCGCATGGCGTCCCGAAGCCAGACCTCAGCCAGCGGCGGCAACTGCGGATGCCGCCGGGGCAGGATCGTGCGATCCACATCCAGCACCAGGGCCTGAATGCCGCAGTCGGCGAGGTGATCCAGGGAAAGATCCACCAAGGTGCCTGCCGTGACCAGGTCGGGCCGCAGCAGATCAGCCCGCAGCAGCTTGCTCAGCATCAGTCGGCCTGCTCCCGTTCATCGAGTTCCTTCTCGATCAGCGGCTGCACGCGCTTGAACTCCTCGTCCTCGA
>CAIXOZ010000116.1 GCA_903921295.1 uncultured cyanobacterium
ACCTGTTCGTCAATACCGGCGGCGACCTGCGCGAACTCGATTTCCGCTTCCCGATCGGTGCTCCCTTCAACGGCCTCAAGGCCTTCTTCACCACCCCCCAGCTCGACTGGCTCGACAAGCTGCGCAATGCCCTGGCCCTGGGCACCAGCCCAATCGTGCGGGGCCTGGTGGATTACGAGGGCGCCATGAAGGTGATCCGCGATCTCGATCGCATCAGCTTTCAGCAGTGGTTCCTCGGCCATGGCGGCAGTGAGCAGAGCATCAAACGGATGTGGAATCCGATCGCCTACGCCCTTGGCTTCATCGATTGCGAAGCGATCTCGGCCCGCTGCATGCTCACGATCTTCCTGATGTTCGCAGCCAAGACCGAGGCTTCGAAGCTGAATCTTCTCAAGGGATCCCCCCATCGCTGGCTCACCGGTCCGATCCTCGAGTACATCCAGGAGCGCGGCGGCCGCCTGCACCTGCGCCACCGTGTGACCGCCGTGCAGTTCGACGAGGGCGCGCCCGGAGTCGATGGCCAGCCCACCACCACGGTCAGCGGCCTCACCCTCGGCACCCCCGATGGTGAGATCACGGTGCAGGCTGACGCTTATCTGGCCGCCTGCGATGTGCCGGGCATCCAGCGCATGATTCCCGGGGCCTGGCGCCGTTGGCCTCTGTTCGACAACATCTACAGGCTCGAGGCCGTGCCTGTGGCCACCGTGCAGCTTCGCTACGACGGCTGGGTCACGGAACTGGGCGATCAGGCCGGCGCCGAGCAACGCCGCCGTGATCTTCAGCACCCCGCCGGTCTCGACAACCTCCTCTACACCGCCGACGCGGACTTCAGCTGTTTCGCCGACCTGGCCCTCGCCAGCCCCGAGGACTACCGCAAAGAGGGCCAGGGCTCCCTGCTCCAGTGCGTGCTCACCCCGGGTGATCCCTGGATTCCCCGCTCCACGGAGGAGATCGTGGCGGCGACCGATGCCCAGGTCAGGGCCCTGTTCCCCTCGGCCGCCGGCCTCACCCTGGTCTGGAGCAACGTCGTCAAACTGGCCCAGTCCCTCTACCGCGAGGCCCCTGGCATGGAACCGTTCCGGCCCGCTCAGCGCACCCCGGTGGCCAACTTCTTCCTGGCCGGCAGTTACACCCGTCAGGATTACATCGATTCGATGGAGGGTGCCACGATGAGCGGCCGCCTGGCGGCTGCCGAAATGCTCGGTCAACCGGTCAGGCTGGCGTCAAACGCCGCCGTGGCGTAAGGAGAACCGCCATGGGCCGTTGGCTGGAGCACAGTGTCACCTCGGAGATCCAGGCGCCGGTGGCCCGGGTCTGGGCGGTGTGGAGCGATCTTGAGGCGATGCCACGCTGGATGCGCTGGATCGAATCGGTGACCACCCTC
Organism: uncultured cyanobacterium; assembly: GCA_903921295.1. Classification (GTDB taxonomy): domain Bacteria; phylum Cyanobacteriota; class Cyanobacteriia; order PCC-6307; family Cyanobiaceae; genus CAIXOZ01. The sequence goes on from CAIXOZ010000116.1 coordinate 1,385, forward strand.
GAGGATCCCGATCTCACCGACTGGACCCTGGCGGCCCAGGGCTTTCGCTTCCACTGGAAGGCGCGGATCACCCAGCGCGTCGAGGCGCAGCAGCTGCACTGGGAGTCGGTGGGCGGGCTCCCCACCCGTGGTGCGGTGCGCTTCTATCCGCTCGAGCCCGACCGTACGGCCGTGAAGCTGACCGTCAGCTACGAACTGCCCGCCGCCCTGGCGCCGCTGATGGAGCCCACCGTGCTTGGGGGCATGGTGACCCGGGAACTGCAGGCCAATCTCGACCGTTTCCGCGATCTGGTGCAGAGCGGTTACGACCCCGGCCTCTGACCATGGACGCCCGTCCGGTGCCCCCAACGCGGACCCCAGGGCCTGTGCCCAGGGTGTCGGTGGCCTCCGGCCGGTCGGGCTCCGCGCCTGGACGCCTCGGCCCGCTGGCGTTCGGGCCGGGCGCCACGTTCCATCGCCGGCCCCTCGCCTTCGGCGTGCCGTCGCCTCGAGATCCGCGCCGCTGGCACCGCGGCCGCCGCTGCCTGTCCCTGCTGCTTCTGGGGCTGCTGGTGAGCTGTGAGACCGCGCCACCGGCGGATCAGGCCCAGGCACCTTCGACCGCTGCGCCGGCCTCCCCACCGGCCCAGGCGGCTCCGTCAGCAGCGGCTCCTGCCGCTTCCGCCCCATGGCCCTCCGATCTGATCGGCCTGCCGTCCCCTGGAGCGGCCCTGAACGCGGTGCCGATCGGTCGTTCTGATCCGTTTGCGCCCCTGCAGACTCCCCAGGCCAGGCGTGCGACGCTCCCGTTGCCGGCGGGTTTCCAGCTGCGCGGGTTGCTGCGGGTCAATGGCCGCGACCAGGCCTTTGTTCAGACCGCCTCGGGTTCCGGTGTGCTCTGTCTCGGACCCCGGGGGCGCTGCTCCGATGGCGCTGAGCCGCTGCTGCCGCCAGGGCTCCAGGTGGTGGCGATCCAGCCCCGGCTCGGATGCATCACCGTGGCGGGCGCCGGCCAGCGCCAGCGCTTCTGCCTTCAGGGCTCCTGAGCCAGGGCCCGCACCGTGGCCTCCACGAGGCCCGGCAGGTCGTGCGGATCCGCCTCACCATCCACACGCCCCAGCAGCGCCTGGCAACGGCGGCTGGTCTGGGGGCCGATCGAGACCACGGCCACACCCTGCAGACGACCTTGCCAGTCGATGCCGAAGTGACGCTCCAGCAGTGTCGCCGTGTGGCTCACCGTCTTGCCACTGCTGAACGTGATCGCCGTCACCTCGCCCCGGGCCAGGGCCTCGGCGGTGCCGGCCGGCAGGCTCTCGGGGCAACGGCTTTCGTAGGCGGCCACCTCCACCACCCGGGCTCCGGCTTCACCGAAGGCTTCGGCCAGCATGGTGCGGCCGCCGCTCTGCACCCGCGGCAGCAGCAGCCTCAGGCCCCAGCCGGACACGGGAAAATGCTCGATCAGGCTGTCGGCCACGAAGTCCGGCGGTACGAAGTCGGCCGGGGCTCCAAGCGCCTCCAGCCGTTCGGCGGTGCGTTGACCGACGGCGGCGATCTTCAGGCTGCGGGGCCGATCGGCCAGCCGGCTCCCCTGCCGCCGCAGCCGTTCCTCCACTGCCTCCACGCCGTTGCTGCTCGAGAGAACCAGCCAGTGGAAGGCATCGAGTTCCGCCAGGGCGTCATCGAGCGGACCGTAGTGATCGGGCGGGCCGATCACCAGGGCGGGCAGATCGAGCACCCGGGCACCGGCGCTTTCAAACAGCCGACGCGCCTCGCCGAGCTGCCCTTCGGCGCGGGTCACGACCACCGTGCGGCCGTGCAGCGGAGACTGATCAGGGACGGCTGGCATCGGCGCGGAGCTCATCGGCGGCAAGCGTGGTAGACCATCGTCGGATCCGAGGCTGGAGGGAGCGGATCAGGCCATTCGGTCGGACCTGAATCAGCAGCGAGGCCTTCAGGCGCCTCACGCCCCCAGTTTCACCAGTTCGCCGGCCTGATGGCGCAGGCGGGCCGCCTCACCGGCCTGGCCCTGGCGCTCGAGCAGGGCGATCGCCTGGAGAAAGCCGCTGCGGGCGGCGGCGATGTCGCCCTGGAGCAGGGCCACCAGGGCCCGGTTGCGGTGGCTGGCGGCGTGGTCCGGATCACAGCCCAGGGCGCGGTCGTAGGCGGTGGCGGCTGCCGCCAGCCTGCCGAGCTGCCGTTCCGCCAGACCGAGCTGGTACCAGGCCAGGGCCAGCTCCGGGGCACTGGCACAGGCCTGCTCGGCCAGCTCCCGGGCAGCAGCGCCCTGGCCATGCTCCAGCAGCAGGCCCGCCAGATTGATCCTGGGTGCCACGGTGATCCGGGCCGGCAGGGGCAGCTCCACAGCCTGCTGGTACAGCTGGGCCGCTCGCTCCGGATCACTGGCGCTGAGGGCCAGGGCCAGCCCGCAGAGCAGTTCCAGGCGCTCCGGATGGGCCAGGGGCGGACAGTGACGCAGGCCCCGCTCCAGCAACGCCAGACCACGACGACGGTGTCCTTCGGCCACCTCCAGGGCGCCGAGCTTGGCGCAGGCGTAGGGGTCGTTGGGATGGCGGGCCAGTTCGGCTTCCATCGCCTGGCGCAGGCGGGTGCCCTTGTTGCCCTGGACCAGCAGCTCCGGCCGGTAGCCGTCATGGTGCAGGGCCGGTTCCGGGCAGTCGGCGATGCGCCAGTGGGGCTCCCTGGCGATCAGGGCGCTGACGCTGGCATCCACCATCGAGTGGTACTGGCCGCTCCAGTGGATCGCTGGATGGCGGCGGAAGAGGCGGCTGACGCTGGAGTACGGCGCCTGGCTGGCGCCGGCCTCGAAGCGCAGCAGGTTGATCAGCAGAAGATCAGGGTCGGCGATCAGGGCCTGCAGCGGCTGCCGCGATGCCGGCAGCAGCCGCTCATCGGCGTCGAGCACCAACACCCAGTCGCCGCTCAGCCATTGCAGGGCCTGGTTGCGGGCCGGGGCGAAATCACCCGGCCAGGGGATGCTGTGCACGATGGCGCCACAGCCTTCGGCGATCGCCACGGTGGCGTCGCTGGAGCCGGTGTCCACCACCACCATCTCGTCCACGAAGCCGGCCACCGACGCAAGACAGGCCTGCAGCCGCTCGGCTTCGTTGCGCACGATCATCGACAGGCTCAGGCGGCCCCGGTTGGCGGGGGCGGGTTCCGGTGGGGTCATCAGTCGGTGAAGTCGCCGCTGCGGGAGCCTGCACCCAGGCCGAGGGCCTCCAGCACATGCTGCTGGGCCAGGGGCATCTGGCCGGGAGAGTAGGCGGCCGCGCAATCGGCAGGCAGCAACGGCGCCAGCGCCTCCCAGAGGTAGGGGCTGCCGTGCACCGTCAGGCCCGCCAGGCGGCCGGCCCGCAGCAGCTGCTGAAGGGCCGCCGCCCAGGGTTCGTTGCTGCCGGCGTCGCCGCGGAAGGGGTTGCCGCGCACGAACAGCTGCAGCAGCACCGGACCGCTGCCTAGCCGCTCGAGATCGAGGGGCGCTTCGGGCAGCTCGCGCCAGGGCGGGATCCCATCGCCGGCCAGCAGGCAGGGGCGGTAGCCGTGGCGCTGCGGCAGGACCATGGCCGGCGCTCTGGCGTCCAGAAAGGGGCAGGCCAGGCTGCGATCGATCCGGATCAGATTGATCCCGCCCCCCGCCGGCCGCGGTGCGATCGCTCCGCGGCCCTGCACCACAAGGGTGCGCTGCACCAGGGTGACGGCCAGGCGTCGATCCTCAGGGCTCGGGCCCTCCTCCAGGGCCGGCTGCGGCAGCGGCGGCAGTGCCCAGCGCTCCAGGGCCTCAAGGCGCCTGGCAGCAGCGTGACGCAGGACCGATTCCTGCAGCCGACCGCTCGCCAGAGCGGCGTCCACCGCATCGATCGCCGCCCAGGGGTCGGCAGGCATCAGGGCCAGATCGGCTCCGGCCTCCAGGGCCAGCACCACCGCCTCCCCGGGGCCATGCCGGGCGCTGATCGCCTCCATCACCAGCGCATCGGTGATCACCAGCCCCTTGAACCCCAGCTCGCGGCGGAGGAGCCCATCCAGCACGGGGCGCGAGAGGGTGGCCGGTCGCTCCGGATCGAGCGCCTCGAGCAGGAGATGGGCGCTCATCACGGCGGCGATGTCGGCCGCGATCGCTGCCCGGAACGGTGGAAACTCCACGGCCTCCAGGCGCCGACGGTCGTGGGGCAGGCGTGGCAGCGCCAGGTGGGAATCGATCGCCGTATCGCCATGGCCCGGGAAATGTTTGGCACAGCCCAGCACCCCCTGGCGTTGCAGACCGCGGCTGAAGGCCGTCACCAGCGCCGAGACCGTGGCCGGATCCTCCCCCCAGGCCCGCACATTGATCACCGGGTTGTCGGCGTTGTTGTTCACATCGCACACGGGCGCCAGCACCCCGTTCAGGCCGACGCGCCTCGCCTCGCGGCCCGTGCAGGCGCCGTAGGCCTCGGCCAGGGTGAGGGCCTGCGCCGGGTCTGTGGCATAGAGGCGTCCGAGGGCCAGGGGGGGCACCAGCCAGCTCAGCCCTTCAAAGCGCTGGCCCACCCCCTCCTCCACGTCGGCACAGAGCAGCAGCGGCCCGCCGGCCCAGCGCCGCAGCTGCTCCGTGCGCAGGCGCAGTTCCGGGGCACCGGCTCCGAGCAGGATCACCCCGCCGATGCCGGCGTCCAGCAGGCGCTGCAGCTCGGCATTGCTGGTTTCCCACTGCGGGTAGCGGCGCTGGTCGTCCGCCAGGTGGCCGCTGGCCCGCACCACCAGCAGCGAGGCGATCAGCCGACGCCGTTCCGCTGCGCTGGTCGCCGGATCACCGGGCCCGGGGGGCAGCACCTCAGGCCCCGAGCCCGGGGACGCCGTCCTGGCTGGCCTCGGGGCTGTCCAGGAGGTCAACGCCTGCAGCCTCGCCGCTGTCGACATCCCCATCAGCGCCGGTGCCGGCACCGTCCTGCTGGCGGCGTTCCTCGCCGAGGCGGTTCAGCAGGCTGAGCACGGCGGTGCCCTTCTCAATGCCGCGGTCGAGCTGGAACACCACCTCCGGCGTCCGGCGCATGTTCAGACGGCGGCTCAGTTCGCCCTTGATGTAGCCGGCAGCGGAGCGCAGGCCCGCCAGGGCCTGCTGGCGGTCCTCCTCGCTGCCGTAGATGCTCACGTGGATCTTGCAGTGCTGGAGATCCCCGGCCACCACCACCTCGGTGACGCTCACCATCCCCAGCGCCACCCGTTCGTCCTTGATGCCATGGACGAGCAGATCACTGATCTCACGGCGGATCAGGGACGCCACCCGTTCCACCCTGCGGCCGTGTGCCATTGGTCAAGCGGTCGGTGCTGACGTCACCATGGCACGCAGCACCAGGCCCAGGCTCAGCAGTGCGCTGATCAACGCGCCGATCAGGGCCACGGCCGTCACCGGATTGCGGCCCCGGGCCGCCAGCGGTTCAAACACCGACGCCATCACCCCCAGCCCGAAGGCGATCAGGTAGCGGGGATAGCGGGTGACGTTGACAAAGAAATCCCTCATGGCCCGGAGCGGCGGTGGTCACGGCGTGGCCGCTACTCTGCCGCCCAATGGACCGATCTGACGTCGATGCAACTGCACCAGTTCAGACACTCGGCCTTCTGTGAAAAGGTGCGCCTGATTCTGGCGGCCAAGGGCCTGCCTTACCGCACGGTGGAGGTGACCCCGGGGTTCGGTCAGATCGCCCTGTTCCGCCTCTCCGGCCAGCGCCAGGTGCCGGTGCTCGAGGACGGCGCCACGGTGATCGCCGATTCGACGGCGATTGCCCTCCATCTGGAGGCGCAGCATCCCCAGCCGGCCCTGCTGCCGGCGGATCCGCAGCAGCGTGCCCGGGTTCTGCTGCTTGAGGACTGGGCCGACACAACCCTGGCCTCCGGTGTGCGGCTGGCGCTGCTGCAGGCCGCCGCGGCCGATCCGCTGCTGCGCACTGCCCTCTTGCCCGATGAGCTGCCCTCACCGTTGCGTGGGCTGGTCGCAGCCCTGCCCACGGCTCCGCTGCTCGGGGCCAGCGAGGCCCTGGCCCAGGGGTCCCGTCAGGATCTGCAGGCGGCCCTGATCCAGCTGGCCGTGCTGGCCCAGTCCGGCCCCTATCTGGTTGGTGACCAGCTCAGCCTCGCCGATCTGGCGGTGGCGGCCCAGCTTTCCCTGCTCTCCTTCCCGGCCCACGCGGGCGAGCCGCTGGCCGGCCGCGGGGTGCCCGGTCTGGTCGACCATCCCGAGCTGGCGCCGCTGTTCGCCTGGCGGGATCGCCTGATGGCAGCGCTGCCGCTGGCCTGAATTCAGGCCCCGGTGATCGGGCTCCGTTGCAGCGGAGCCCCGACCGGACACGCTCGGGTCGGCTCAGGCCCCCGACGTTCGCGCCTGCGGTGTGGCAGGGGCGGCCGCAGCCCCGCCTGACCCGTGCGGTAAGGCCTGCACCGGTTGCAGATGCAGCAGCCGGTGGCTGCTGTGTCGGCCCTCGCCGTCGCCGCCCGGACCGGCATAGCTGGCCTGCCATTGTTCGATCGTCACCGCCTGACCCTGCCGCCGGTAAAGGGCGAGCACTTCCACCTGGCTCACCTGGGGCTGGCCGGGACCATGCAGGATCTGCAGCGTCAGTTCATCAGCCAGAAACGCCTCCCCTTTCAGGCCCAGGCTGCCGCGGCCGATCACCGTCGATTCGAGCAGCCGGTCGCCGCGCAGGCGCGCCAGTTGACGGTTGGGATTGGCTGGATCGTTCTCCACCCCGAGCAGGGTGTCGCCGAGCACACTCCGGCCCAGGTTGAGGGCATTGAAGGCCCGATCCCCCACCACCCGACCGCGGCCATCGGCGAGGAAGCGCACTGTGACCCCCTCGCCCGCAGGCGTCATGGGTTGCGGCCCTGCGGCGGCGTTCGCCACTGGCCCAGAAGACCCTGCCGGTGTCTCTGCCCTGGTCCCCATCGAATCTGCGGCGGCTTCCCGCAGTTCCCAGGTGCCGAGCATCCATTCGGGCAGGACCAGATCGCTGCGGCCGGGCCGCGGCAGCGGCGCCGGCAGCGACCAGGTGGGCCATTGCCCCTGGCGCTCCAGCAGCGCCGCCTTCGCGGTCACCGCCTCGGCCGGGGGCGCGGCGCCGGTGAGCATGGCGAGAGCCAGGCCGAGAGCCAGCATCAGGGTCAGCAGGGCCTGGCCGTAGCGCCGGCCCAGCCCGGCGCCCTCCAGGGTCGGCCTGGGCCGTGGACTTCCGCCGCCACCGCCACTTCCGCTGTTACCGATTCCCTCGGTCATGCTGGGGCTTCGCTCGGGTGCTGCGCTGCCATGTCCGATCCACTGATCCGGGAGTGTGACCACTATGTGGTGCTGGAGCCCGGCGCTGCGGCCGAGCGCATCCTCAGCGCCGCCGACACCCTCACCTGGTTGCAGCAGCAGCTGGCAGCCGTGGAGTCGTTACCGGCGGATCTGAGCGCTCTGGTCGACGATCGCGCCCGGGCTGAACGGTTGCTGGAAACCGCCTGCGAACTGGAGCTCAGTCCCGGCGAGCCGATTCAGTGGTTTGCGGTCCGGCTGGAGCCCAGCGACGCCGCCGCTGCCGGGCGGAACGGCTGAACGCAGCGTTGCCGCCCGGTGGTGGATCGCGTCAAGGCCAGCCAGGCGTCGGCAGCCCGTCCGTCGCAGGGCCTCCCCTCCAGACCTGGCTCCGCTCAGCCTGCGCTTCAGCAGGCCGGCTCCGCCAGGGCCTCAGTTGAAGCTGAGTGTGGGCTTGCCGTCGGCATCCTGGAGCTGCACCGGGCTCAGCGGTGGTCGAGGCTTTTCCTTGAGCAGCGAGGGCAGCGCTTCGAGCACGAGGGCCGCCACCGTTTCCGGTGGCTCACCGCTCTGAAGGATGTGCAGGTCCGCCTGGCGATAGAGCGGCCGGCGCTGCTCGAGCAGCTCAGCCAGCCGGGCCGCTGGATCGGCCGCCTGCATCAGCGGTCTTGGGGTGGGATCGGCGGCCAGGCGTTCCAACAGCAGCGTCTCCGGTGCATCGAGCCAGATCACCGCCCCCTGGTGCATCACGCCCCAGTTCTCCGGCCGCAGCACCACACCGCCGCCCGTGGCCACCACCAGCGAGTGCCAGGAGGCGATGCCCGTGAGCACCTGGGTTTCCAGCTGGCGGAATCCGGCTTCGCCTTCGGAAGCGAACAGCTGGGGAATCGTGCAGCCCGCCACCTGCTCGATCGCCTGATCGGCATCGAGGAAGCGGTAACCGAGCGCTTCGGCCAGGGGGCGGCCGACGGCGCTCTTGCCGGCACCCAT